>NZ_LZHR01000100.1:0-23554 GCF_001690675.1 Gilliamella sp. Occ4-3 | reverse complement strand
ATGGAGTTGTTCAAATTTATTTTGCTGTTACCTTTTAATATACTGCAAAAGGCTTGGGAAATAATTAGTACCTTTCTTATTTTTTTATTTATTTTAATAAAAGGAATTTTTTGGCTATTTAGCCCAATTATTGGCGATATTAAATGGTCAACACCAAGTTGGTTACCTGATGCAAAAAGATTTTACTATGCGACAGGTTCTGTATTAAAAAAAATAAAAACTATAATTAGCGCAAGTATTATTTTAGGATTTATTGCTTATTTTTCAGGAAATTATGCCTATCATTGGTATTTAAACCGCCCAAAACCGATTGAACCTGCTCCTATAACGATAAATCGTTATGGAACTTATTTACATTCACCAGATACAAGTAATGATATATTATCGATCAAATTTACTGGCCCTAGCCATTCACCAGCACCATTAGATCTAATCGGTAAAGGCGAAATAACCGAAGGTGTTAACATTTTACCAAAAATTGAAGGCAAATGGACATGGTCGGATGGTTCAACAATAAAGTTCATGCCAAAAGATAAAACATGGCCACTTGGAACTAATTATACTGTAGTATTAGATCCCTCAAAATTATTCGTTGAAAATTGTGAACTAATAAGAACTAATAAAACATTTACCTTTACTACTCCTAGCTTCAAGTATGATTTCAAAAATTATGGAGAAGTTTATATAAATCCTACCGAACCCTATATGAGGAATATTATAAATACAATTCAATTTAGTCATCCTGTTGATAGAAAAAGTTTTGAAGAAAATATTATTTTATCGCTTTATGAAAATTATACATTTCTGAAAAAGATAGGATTTACTGTTACTTATAGCGATAACGACAAAATTGCCTACGTAAAAAGTGTACAAATTCCATTACTTGATAAAGAAGGTTATTTAAAAATAACAATTAATAATAACGTTACTTCAACGTTAGGAGGAAATTCACTAAATTTAAATATATATAATACAGTAAATGTACCTGATAAATATCATCTAAACATTACTAAATCTGAGCTTACATTAGTTGAAAAAAGTAATGAAAAGATACAACAAATATTAGTTTTATCATTAAGTCATGCGGTTAAATCTGAAGATTTATCGAAGTCAGTTAAAGTCTGGAAACTACCTAAAAATCCAGAAAAGCCATATAAGGAACGATATTACAACAGATATTCTAGTAGTTATGAAACAAAACTCAACGTAACACCAGAAATACTTAAAAAAGCAACGCCTCTATCGATAAATCCAATTGATAGTGAGCTTGCTTATCAAAACCAAATTAGTTTTGAATTTAATACAGAGCAAAACTCTGAGTTATATATTGAAGTTAATCAACCTTTATCTTCTCAAGAGGGGTATTTTTTAAAACAAGATTATCAGACAATATTAACAGTTCCTAGTTACCCAACTTATCTTGATTTTGCCGCATCAGGTTCTTTATTATCTTTATCTGGCGAGAAAAAACTACCTATAGTATCGCGCAATATAGAGCAGATGAAGTTAGAAATAGATCGCGTTATCCCTTCACAGCTTCAACATTTAGTAGCATTTAATGAAAGCTATGAATTTAACGATATGAATTTTGGCGAATTAGATAATGATCATTTTGTTGAAAAATATAGCATAACTAAAGACGTTACAGGTGCTCCTGAAGAAGTTAAATACACAAATGTCGATTTAACTCGTTACTTAACTGCTAACACAAATGGTAATAAGAATCGTGGTGTCTTTTTGTTAAGACTTTATGGAAAAGATAAAAAAGGTACTAAATATGAGTTCATGGCTTCACGCTTTATTGTCGTTACTGATTTAGGAATTATCGCCAAAAAGTCACTTGATCAATCCAATGATCTCTTTATTCAATCAATAAGTTCAGGCGAACCCATTAGCGGTGCTAAAGTTTCAGTTCTAGGCATGAATGGGATTACTATTACGTCTAAAACTACAGATGATAATGGTCATGTTCGTTTTGCGCCATTGTCTGAATATTATCAAGGCATCAAGCCTCTTTTATATGTTGTTGAAAAAGACCGTGACCTATCATTTTTACCAATCAAAAGTTATGAAAGAAATTTAAATCTATCTCGTTTTGATATTGGTGGCATTCGTGAAACCCTTGATGGTGGGGCGTTACGATCTCACATCTTTTCAGATCGAGGTGTTTATCGCCCTGGCGACACATTCCATATAGGTACCATAGTTAGAGCTCAAAAATGGACTAATTCCTTAGAGGGTATCACCGTAGAAGCAGAAATTTACGATCCAAAATCCAATCTAGCACTCAAAAAATCGATTGTATTAAATAAATCAGGTTTTAATGAACTTAGCTATAAAACTAACTATGAATCCCCTACTGGTGATTGGTATATTAATTTATATTTAAAAAATGATGATGAAGAATCGCGAATCCTATTAGGCTCAAGTTCGGTTGTAGTTCGTGAATTTGAACCAGATAAAACTGCTGTTTCTCTTAAGTTGTTGCCAGAAATAAAAGATGGTTGGTTAAAACCTGAAAATATCCAAGCTGAGATTAAAGCCAAAAACCTAATCGGTACTGATGCAACTAATCGTCGAGTCACAAATACATTAATTCTTGAACCATCAACACCTTATTTCAAAAAATATGAAGATTACTATTTCTACCAAAATATTTCTGGTGAAAGAAATAGTTTTAAAGTTGAATTAGATGAAAAAACAACAGATGAAAACGGTATAGTAAAACTCAATCTCAATGACAATATACAAAGCTTTGAAGGAAACTACACGCTAAGAATGTTAACTGATGTTTTTGAGCCTGATAGTGGACGAAGCGTTGCGACAACTGCAAGCACCTTTATTTCACCAAATGATTATTTAGTCGGAGCTAAAGCGGATGGCAATTTAAGATATATTAACAGGGATTCAGTTCGTCATATTGATTTTATAGCGATAAATCCGACTTTAGAAAAAATAGAGTTATCTGATCTAAAACTTGTTTTAATTGAAGAAAAATATCTATCGGTATTAGTTAGACAATCTTCAGGAGTTTATAAATATGAATCACGCCGTAAAGAATCGGTTCTATCTGAACAACCATTTAAGATTAATCAAGATAAAACTAGATATCAATTAGATAGTAAAAATCCTGGTAATTATATTATTCAAATCAAAAATAATGATGACGAATTACTTTACCAAGGTAAATACTCTATTGTAGGTAAAGCGAATGTTACTCGTAATTTAGACCGTAATGCGGAGCTTTCATTAAAAATTAAAGACGCACAATATAATCCGGGTGATGAAATAGAAGTCTCAATCACAGCTCCTTATGTAGGTAGTGGTATTATTACTATTGAGCGCGACAAAGTGTATGCTTGGAAGTGGTTCCACACAGATACAACAAGCTCAATACAAAAAATAACCCTACCAAAAGACATTGGTGGTAATGGTTATATTAATGTCCAATTTATTCGTGATCCAAATTCAGATGAAATTTTTATGAGTCCACTTAGTTACGGTGTTATACCTTTCAAAATTTCAAATGATCAATTTAACGATAAAATCGTATTACAAGCACCATCACTAATAAAACCAGGAGATACGCTACCAATTACAATACACACAAATACGCCACAAAAAGCAGTTGTATTTGCCGTAGACGAAGGAATTTTGCAAGTCTCAAATTATAAACTGAAAGATCCATTAAATAGCTTCTTACGAAAAAAAGCACTATCTGTAAGAACTTCGCAAATTTTAGATCTTATATTGCCAGAATTTCGACATTTAATAACAACTTCAGCACCTGGTGGTGATGGTGATAATGATGATGTCTTATCAAATCATTTAAATCCATTTAAACGGAAAATAGATGAACCAGTAGCTTATTGGTCAGGTATTATCGATGTCGATGGCGATAAAACCATTGAATATAAAGTGCCTGATTATTTTAATGGCAAAATTCGTATCATGGCAGTATCAGTTGGTGACAAAACAATGGGACATACTCAAATGTCAACAAAAGTACATAATGATATTGTTTTACAACCTAATGTCCCATATTTTGCTGCACCAAATGATGAGTTTGAAGTTTCCCTAAACGTAACTAATCTTATTGAAAATATTGGTGATAAAGTAATTCCTATTAATGTTAAAGTTTCAACCACTCCTAATCTATCAATCACGAGTGATAATAAAAAAACCATCGAATTGGCTAATGGCAAAGATGGGGTTTTAAAATTTAACTTTAAAGCAACAGATCAGCTTGGTAATGGCGATCTTCACTTTTCCGCCAACTATAATGATATAACAATTACTCGTGATATTAGCCTTTCAATACGGCCATTAACTGAATACAGAATAATCACAAGAATGGGAATAATGGCAGATCATAACCAAACGTTTACTGATTTTAGAGACATGTATAGTAACTTAAGTAAACGTGAAGCAGCTGCGTCTTATTCACCATTTGTATTAAGTAAGGGACTAAGTACCTATTTACAGGATTACCCTCATTATTGCTCTGAACAGATTGTTAGTCGCGCGATTCCTATTTTGATCGCTAGTAAATATAAGGAATTTGATCTGGCCTCAAAAGAAGGAATAGCTCCATTATCAGAATTATTCCAAGTGCTGCAATCTCGCCAAAATAGTGAAGGTGCAATTGGTTTATGGTACTCAACTTATAATGTTGATCCATTTATTACATTATATGCAGTAAACTTTATGCTTGAAGCAAAAGAAATGGGTTATCAAGTTCCCCAAAAAATGCTTGATAATGCTAATAAATATTTGCAAACAATTGCTGAATCTAGTGATACTAGTACTTATGGTTTAAGAGTACGTGCTTATGCTATCTATTTATTAACAAGGCAAAATCAAGTTACAACAAGCTATTTAGCCTCTACCATTAGCAATCTTAATCGAAAAGATGATTCATGGAAAAAAGATATAACAGCAATGTATTTAGCTTCATCATATAAAATGTTAAAGATGGATAAAGAAGCAAATAAATTAATCAAACCTGTTTGGCAACAATTAGAAGCTGCATATGATCGTGCTTGGTGGCTAAACAACTATTATGATCCACTGGTCGTTAATGCAGTAAAAATCTATTTAATTAGCAAACATTTTCCTGAAAAAGCAAAAGATATTCCTGCACAAGCATTAGAAAATATGGTTATCATGCTAAATAAACAAAAATATACTACTCAATCGGCAGCAATGACAATATTGGCTTTAAGTAGTTATTCGCAGAGCATTGAACAATCAAATTTATCTAAAGATACTCTTGAAATTAATGCAATATCAAAAGATGCAGAAAAACAAAGAATTATTGCAAATTTAAGTGGAATTTTAGCTAAAGGCAAGTTTAATGATCAAGATGCACAATTAAGCATAACTAATAAATCAAGCTTACCTGTTTGGTATATGCTGTCTGAACAAGGTTATGACAAAGATATCCCTAAAGAGCCAATTAAACGGGGGCTTGAAGTATATCGTGAATTTACTGATCTTGATGGCAAACCTGTTGAACAAGTCAAACTTGGCGATAAAATTAACGTAACAGTTAGAATCCGAGCACTAGCAGATGAAGGTGCAACTAATATTGCCATTGTTGATTTACTACCAGGTGGTTTTGAAGTAGTACAACAACCAATAAATTCTCAAGAAAAAGATTATGACGAATATATTCAAGATAATGAAGAATATGATGACTATGAAGAAAATGATTATGATGAAAATTATGGTTGGGTTTCACCAATTAGTATAAAAACAGGAAAATATACTTGGTATCCTGAATATACAGATGTACGTGAAGATCGTGTTATTATTTATGGTTCAACTTATAATAATAAAATACAAGAATTCACCTATCAAATAAAAGCAACTAATGTAGGAATCTATAGCATTCCACCTGCATTTGGTGAAGCAATGTATGATCGTGATATTCAAGCGGTATCAAAAGGTGGGCAAAAGATAAGAATCATCCCACAACAATAGTTGTTTTTACAGTTAATCAATCACTGAAACGGGCTTATAGCCCGTTTTTATCAAAGATAACGATAATAATAAAAAACATATTCTAAACCTTGCTTTTAATATTCAAACGATTAAATTAATTTTATGCTTAATATAAAACAGAAAATGAAACAATAAGGTTATTGATAGGCAAGTGAAAAGGTAAATGCTATGCTTATAGCATTATAAAATAATATATTTTCGTTTAACATTTAAAGGTAATTTTTATGGCCCTACCGTCTTTTTTAACAATATATAACGAACTAATTTCAATACCAACAATTAGTAACGTTACTAACAAGAAATTAGATTATTCTAACAAACCACTCATCGACAAGTTAGCCAGTTGGTTTGAAGATTTAGGTTTTGCTATTGATATCCAACCTGTTCCTAATACTCGTCATAAATATAATATGTTAGCTACTTATTCAAATACCGAAAATAAAACCCAAGGTGGTTTATTGCTAAGTGGACACAGTGACACTGTTCCGTTTGATGATGGGCAATGGAGTAAAGATCCCTTTAAATTAACGGAAGAAAATAATAAGTTATATGGACTTGGCACCGCTGATATGAAAGGCTTTTTTGCCTTTATTTTAGATGCGCTGCGTGATATTGATCTTAAAAAGTTAACTAAACCCATTTATATCCTTGCCACCGCCGATGAAGAAACTTCAATGGCTGGTGCCGCATTTTTTGCGAAGAATACTAAATTACAACCCGACTGTACTATTATTGGCGAACCAACATCGTTAATCCCCATCAGAGCACATAAAGGATTTATCTCTAATTCCATTAAAGTAATTGGTAAATCAGGGCATTCTAGCGATCCCGATAAAGGTATTAATGCTATCGAAGTGATGAATTTAGTCATTGAACGCTTGTTAGTTCTAAAACAAAAATTTAAAGAACAATATCATAATGACGGGTTTAGCGTTCCTTACCCTACTTTAAATTTAGGTGTTATTCACGGGGGGGATGCGGCCAACCGTATTTGCGGTTGTTGTGAGCTAGTGATTGATATTCGTGTATTGCCCGATAACGATGTTGATTCACTTTATCATGCACTTTGTGAAGCACTGCAACCAGTTATGGATAAATATCCAAATCGAATTGCTATAGAATACGAAGTTGCCCCAATTCCGGGCTATGAGTGTAAAAAAGATCATCCAGCATTACAACACATTGAAAAATTAGTCGGTCATAGTGCGCAGACAGTCAACTACAGCACAGAAGCCCCCTACCTAAACCAAATTTCACCAACGATTGTATTAGGACCTGGTTCAATTGAACAAGCACACCAGCCCGATGAGTTTATTTCAATGGACTTTTTAAAACCAACTAAAATAGCAATAGAACAACTAATTAAGGATTTTTGTCTTTAATCTGTTTTTTATTCGCCGATAAAATAACATCGGCGAAATTTTATAAAATAAATCTAACTAAATGGAAAAAGTTGCAAAATCGGTAGCGATTTCAGTATTTGCAAAAACACTTTTTGCTTCATTAACTAACTTTTTATTGTTATTCAAATTATATCTTGGGCTTATATGAGTCATTATAAGTCTTTTGGCATTAGCTTGTTTGGCAATCGTTGCCGCATGTACAGTGGTGGAATGACCACGTTCAATAGCCTTATCAACTAAAGCATGTTCTTGGGTTGCTTCATGAACAAGCAAATCAACATCATTAGCAAGATCAATTGAGGTTTGGCAAGGAATAGTATCACCTAAAATTGCTAACTTTCGGCCTTTTTTAATTTGACCTAAGTAATCTGTACCATTAATTATTCGCCCATCATCAAGTGTAATTGTTTTACCATTTTTAAGATCGTTATAAAAAGGACCAGCCTGAATATTATCTTGCTTTAATTTATCGATATTAAGCTGAGCAGGTAGATCTTTTTCGATAATACGATAACCAAAACACGGTACACGATGTTGTAATAATTTTGCTTCTACTTGAAACTGATTATCTTCAAAAACGGTACAATTCTCTTCAAGCTCAATGATGTTAAGAGGATAGGTTAACCAAGAATAACTAATTTCAATGACAGTTTCGATAAGGATTTTAATTCCTTTCGGAGCGATCAATGTTAGAGGAGATTGATTCTGCATCAAGGAACGGGAAGTTAAAACACCTGGTAGTCCAAACAGATGATCGCCATGTAGATGTGTTAAAAAAATGATCTCAAGTTTAGCAAGACTAAACTTGGCTTTTTGCATTTGCATCTGAGTTGCCTCACCACAATCAAAAAGCCAGAACTTACCCCGCTCTTGCCTAAGATCCAATAAAATACTGCTCACATTACGTTGTAATGTTGGGGAACCAGCACTTGTCCCTAAAAAAGTCAAATTCATAAAGATTTAAACATTTTTACGTTCAATAGTCTGTTCACCCCAGAACAACTTATCCGCTTTGGTTTTAGAAAACGCAATTTTCAACACTTCATCACTACCTTCTGACCAAATTTGTTCGGCAAGTTTTTCATCATGGTTAGCTAGCTCAAAAATAGCCTCAGCAATTTCAATCGAGGTTTCACGAACAGAAGCCCAAGATTTAATATCATGTATTTCTTTTTTATCGATGTTCATTTTGCTACTCCTTTGAGTTGAATTAGAGGTAAAATAAACCTATTTACTGCAAAACACAATAGGCTAAATACGTATGATAACAATTATTTCTCCGGCGAAAACTTTGGATTACCAATCTCCATTATTAACCCAAAATTACACACTTCCTCAATTTATTGACTCAACTAAAAGACTTATTCAAGATTGCAAAAAACTAAGTATTGAAAATTTAGCTAACTTAATGTCTATTAGCAAAAAATTAGCCGAACTTAATTATGAGCGATTTAAAGATTGGCATAGTGATTTTAATCTTGAAAATGCAAGACAAGCTATACTTGCTTTTAAAGGTGATGTTTATGAAGGATTACATGTTGAAGATTTTACTGACAAAAATCTAAAGTTTGCACAATCCCATTTAAGAATATTATCAGGGCTTTATGGTATTTTAAGACCACTTGACCTAATTCAACCTTATCGGTTAGAAATGGGGATCCGCTTAAAAAATGGTAGTAACACTAATCTTTATCAATTTTGGGGCGATAAATTAACTCAACACCTTAATAGTGAACTAGCCAAAACATCACATCGCACATTAATCAATTTAGCCTCAAACGAATATTTCAAAGCGATCAAACCAAAACAATTAAATGCAACTATAATTCAGCCTATTTTTTTAGATCAAAGTAAAGATACCTATAAAGTTATCAGTTTTTATGCAAAAAAAGCACGCGGACTAATGAGCCGATACATTATAAAAAATTGCATTGAAAAGAGTGACGATATTAAAAGTTTTAATCTAGAAGGCTATCAATTTGATTCGAAACGATCAACTGACTTAGAATGGTACTTTATACGCAATCATCAATAAAATAATAATAATGGAATTTCTTACTACATTATGGGCACAGTTTTTATCTACTTTGCCTTTATTTATCTTAATTTTATTAGGATATTTAGCTGTTAAAATTGGTCGTTGGCAAAAAACAGTAACCGACAGCTTAACTAAATTTACTTTTTATATTGCATTCCCCATAATGCTGTTTCAGATTATGAGTCATTTTTCTGAACAGTCGCAAATCGATATAAAAGTGTTATTTGTCTTTTTTGGTGGATCATTTATCGTCTTTGCGTTTGGTTGTTTGGTTGCATCAAAATTATTTAAATTAACAGGTTCAGAAAGTACACTTTTTGCTATGGGTGGTATCTATACTAATACCGTCTTTGTTGGCATTCCCATCATCAAAATGCTACTTGGCGAGAAAGCAATCCCCATTGTAGCCATTATTGTTATATTTAACGCTCTAATTTTATGGACACTTGCTACCGTATCAATTGAATTTGTTCAAATGGGTAAATTTTCTGGACGGAGCTTTATCAAAGCATTAAAAAACGTATCAAAAAATCCTATTATTATAGGTATTTTCACTGGGATTGTCGTAAATTATATTGGATTACCTATGCCCAAATTTATCAATCAGTCAACAAAAATGGTCAGCGATATGACTGCACCACTCTCATTAATTGTGCTAGGTATGGGACTGGCTGAATATAAAATTCGCGACAAATTACTTATTACGACCTCTATCTGTATTTTAAAATTAGCTGCATTGCCAATTGTTACTTACATTATGGGTAAACTATTAGGTTTACCAACTTTGGAATTACAGGTAGTGGTATTACTTAGTTCGGTTTCAATTGCAATAAATTGTTATATGATGGCAAGACAGTTTGAAGTTTTACAAGGACCTATTGCTTCAAGCTTACTAATATCAACGGCGCTGTCTTCTATTACAACGCCGTTAATTTTATCGATTATGACACATTTACCTTAACTGCTTATTGTGCTTAACTCAATGATCGATTTTTAACTTTGTAGTGTAGCAATAGTGCCAACACAATAACTACACTACCTAATATAAAGCGTAACCAGTCTAATGATTGATGCCAAATAACCACATTCACTAAAATCCCTGTTGGGATAACCACATTATTCATAATAGCCAAAGTGCCCGAATCAACTTTTGTCGCGCCAAAATTCCATAAAAAGTAACATACACCAGAAGCCACTATTCCAAGCCAAATAATAATTCCCCATTGCAAATTAGTTGTTGGTAATTTTGATGCATCACCAAACAGCAGCCAGCCAAAGCTGGCAACAATCACTGCTCCAAAATAAACCCAAGCAAAAGCTTGATGTTGGGGCATTGGATAAACCTCCATAATCCTTTTATACCCTACTTGACCTAAGGCAAAAACAATATTAGCCCCTTGAATTAATAAAAAACCAATAATAAAGTTTGTACTAATATGATCATAACGAATAATAGCGGCACCAATAACAGCTATTATTGCCGTAAAAAGGTAACTCAATCGTAATGGATGACGTTGCAGTAAATCATAAATAACCGTGACATAAATAGGTGTAAAAATGGTAAACAACAGCACTTCAGGTACCGAAATATATTGGAAGGAATTATAATAAAAAAAGTACATAACCCCTAATTGACAAGCCCCAACCCCCATTAAAAGAAACATGGTTTTAGGCTTAATATTTCTAAAGTGTAAAAAAGGTAAAAAGGTAATAAATGCTAACACAACACGCATAACCACAGCAAACCAAGTATCAACCTGTCCACTGATATAAACACCAATAAAACTAAACGAAAACGACCAAATAATTGTTACAAAAATAAGATAAAGCATAATTGATGGATATAAAGAAAATAATAGAGACGCATCGTATCAATTGGCTTAACACTTGTAAACTTTATATCATAAAAATTGATTACTATGATAAAATAATTGACAATCTTTAGGAATTGCTAGCGCTATATACAATAGTCTGAGAAACCACGGTAATGAACATGCCTGGATTCAAACATGAAGTGCAATTTTAAACACGGTGGAGTGAAGAAAGTAGAAAGCAAAACGAGAGCCTGATTCATATCCCACTTCTTGGGCAATTTGTAAGATCGTTTTTTGGGTAGTTTGTAACAGCATTAAACCAAAATTCATTCTTATATCTAAAATAATTTTGGATAAATTATATCCTTCTAAAGCAAGATGTCGCCGTAAAGTTGATTCGCTCATAGCAAATTGTTCAGCAATTTCTGCTGCCTGCCACTTTTTGTCTGGCTGCTGGTTAATAATTTCGCGAATTTTTTGGCTAATTTTCGGGTTATTATTCAGGGGAAAATACACACCAAATGCAGATAATCTGATTAATAATTCAATAAATAAATGTTTAACAAGATTAGAATTGCATTGATTATGTGTAAATAATTCTGTTTTAATCTGTATCAATCGAGTAATAAAAGTTTCAGGTAATATTGTTTCAACTTTGATTTTTTTAAGAATTTGACTACTCTGATAAAGATGAAATAAAGCAAATTGGTCTATTAACTGTGCATGCCAAGAATAACAGATGGCTTGATAATCCTTATCATCAATATAAAAATTATTTATATTCATTAAATTACCTGCTGGAATCAGGACTAATTGACCTGTTTTTACTTTAAAATATTTGCCCTCACATTCAATCTGTTTTTCGCCATTTATGACATAGACAATCATTGGATCATTGCTTTGAATCTGTTTTAGAGTTTGATTACAACGTTGTGTTATATAAGTCACTCGACCAATTGAAGCAAAATCCATAATCCTAATAGCCTATTAACCAATATCAACGTAAGTAGGAGTAAATCATATCTGCCTTCGCTATTTGATGCGAATTAGCAATAAAACCAATTAGAGCTAGTGTGGTTTGTTCATCAACCTCAATGTGATCAATGTCTAGTGCATAAAGTGTAAATTGATATCGATGGGTCGAATTTAGCGGAGGACACGGACCACCGTAATTTATCACGCCAAAATCATTACGTACTAACCTACTTCCTTTAGGTAATAAATTAGGATTATTTCCTGCTGATTGTTTAATAAACGGTGTTTGTACAGGAATATTAACAATCACCCAATGCCACCAACCAGAACCTGTTGGTGCATCAGGATCATACATAGTTAATACTAAACTTTTTATCGTTTTGGGTAGATTTTCCATGAAATTTGCGGAGATATATTTTCGCCTTGGCAACCAAATTGATTGGATATAAACCGAGCAGTAAACCCGCTATCGACAAGATCAGTGCTAGTTAATTGTAATTGTGCCGCATTACTGCAACTTGTGCTCAATAATAATGTACTATAAATAATGGCTTTCGCTTTGTACAAAATACGCATGTTAGCCTCTTTTAACTATTAAATAAAAGCCATCATAAGGAATTTTCAATCTATAATCAGCACAAATTAGCTTAAATCTGACACAAATTCGATTAATATTATCATTCTCTTGCGGCTAATACGCATTCAACCGTATCAACAATGGCTTGAGTTTGTGAGTCAATTTCAATGTTGGCTTTGTCTCCTACTTACTTGTTAAAAAGACAAAAGCTTCAATCGGGCTTTCTTTAATATGTTAAATGGTTGGCGAATGACCATAAAGCTTTTAGCCAAATCAGTAACAGTTATTTTTCTTTATGATATAAACGCCATATCTCTTGTCTGTGATAAGGCGTTAGTTTTGTTTTTTATGTATATCCATTACAGTATGTTTCTCAAATTATCGTAAACAATGCTAATAAATCCTACACTTCATTATTAATAAACAGGATAGACAGTACCGCTCAGTTGGTATTCTTGTTCAATTTGGGCTAGCTCTTCTTTTGAACCGGCTTTCGAGGCTTTGTCTAATCCTTCAATCTGCCTTGAGGTGACTTTAATGCGTGGTTCAACATCCATAAAACTTTTGGCATCGTCTCGACTGTAATCTATATATTTTAAACCCGCTTTATTTAGTGGCCTGTCTGTTCCATACTCCATAAAATGGCTGATCCAATCCCAAGCATAAGTAAATAATCGGTTGGTTTTACCAATATAGACATATTCAATCAGTTCATGACTGTTTGGCTTACAAGCTACACCATATAATGTATAATCTTCAAAGCTACCACCTTTAGGATTGACGACTGTTGAGCCTTGTAATACTGCATGAAAGTCGGCCCAATCATAGACTTTAATTTGATATTTTTTTAAATCCTTGAATGCACTAAATGGCAACCAAAA
The DNA here is from genome assembly GCF_001690675.1 of Gilliamella sp. Occ4-3. NCBI lineage: Bacteria > Pseudomonadati > Pseudomonadota > Gammaproteobacteria > Orbales > Orbaceae > Gilliamella > Gilliamella sp. Occ4-3. The sequence continues at coordinate 9,860 of NZ_LZHR01000100.1, read as the reverse complement.
TGTCGTCATCCATTTTATTGCCACTGCTTCATAAAGATACACTTTACCTGTTTTGCGATTAAAGCGAATAGGATTGCTAAAGGGGGCAAAATAGGCAAAAAGAAAATTGAATAGAGTGTGATAAATAATGACACTTATTGTTATAATTATACAAAATACTCCCCCCCCCATTACCCATAAAGTTCTTTTTACAAATAAAATGTCAAAAAAAATAAAAATAAGCATAAAATCAGCAAGAACCATTAAAATCAATATAAAACTTACTCCAATAATTTTTCTATAACGATAAATTTCCAGATAGTTATCATTAGCACAAGCTATATAATTTGCTTCGCTGATAATGCCTAACCCACTGGTTTTACTAAGGTCTTTACTCCAGCCTGATAGCTGCGGTTGATAGCGTGATGGCATATTTTTGTTCCTTATTTGCTTATTTTTATTTACTTTATTAATAAACAGGATAGACAGTACCACTCAGTTGGTATTCTTGTTCAATTTGGGCTAGCTCTTCTTTTGAACCGGCTTTCGAGGCTCTGTCTAACCCTTCAATTTGCCTTGAGGTGACTTTAATGCGTGGTTCAACATCCATAAAACTTTTGGCATCGTCTCGACTGTAATCTATATATCTTAAACCCGCTTTATTTAATGGCCTGTCCGTTCCATACTCCATAAAATGGCTGATCCAGTTCCAAGCATAAGCAAATTGGTTGGTTTCACCAATATAGATATACTCAATCAGTTCGTGACTGTTTGGCTTACAAGCTACACCATACAATGTATGGTGTTCAATTGTACCGCCACTAGCAAAGGCTCCTGATGAACGTTGCAATACCGCATGAAAGTCTGCCCAATCATAGACTTTAATTTGATATTTTTTTACATCCTTAAATGCACTAAAAGGTATCAAGTTCTTAAACATCCATTTCATTACCACAGCTTCGTAAAGATACACTTTACCTGTTTTGCGATTAAAGCGAATAGGATTGCTAAAGGGGGCAAAATAGGCAAAAAGGAAATTAAATAAAATGTGATAAGTAATAATATTCACTACTATTATCAGTAAAAAACATATAAAAACAGCACTCCATACAATATTTTTGGAAAACAAAAGATAAAACAATAAAAAAATAACAAAGATATCCATAAAAAATAAAAAAATAATTGCTATGGTTAATGCAAAAATTTTTCTATAACGATAAATTTCAAGATAATTATCATTGGCACAAGCTATATAGTTTGCTTCGCTGATAATTCCCAAACCACTAGTTTTACTAAGGTCTTGATTCCAGTTTACTATTTGCGGTTGATAGCGTGATGGCATATTTTTGTTCCTTTATAATCTATTTATGGTTTAAAACCATGATCCCATAACCGTCAAATTCATAAAATTGATGAAGCGGTTGTGACTCTTCTATTTGGTCGCCATTTATGATATCGGGTTTTTTATAGTTAAGTTCAACGGTATAGAGTAATGATGTAATGGCTTTATGATTTACCTCGGCTAGCTTAAAGCGAATAACCAGATTGGTTTTAGTACCTTTTACTGGTTTTAATGTGTAATCACTATTATCGTTTTCAACCTCTTCTGATTGATATTTAAACATTCTACCTTTATCGTGGGTGAATATAATATAGGGACGACCATATAATTGTTTATTCAAACTATCTTCAAGGAGTTTCGGTTCCAGCATTTTACTTATATTATTATGGTTAAGTTGTATTTTCACCTTTAAGTCTGGGTTTCTTTTATCCATAATAGTGACGATAAATGCTAATTTATCGTTTTCCATATCGAAGTCATGAATGGTCATATCAAGGTAAAGCGAGCGATATATAAATTCAGCTAGTAAAATTTCTTGATTTTTATCGGGCTGTGCAAAGCGCAATTGCGGTGAGAGGCCTGATATCAACACCGAAAAATCATTTATCGCTTGTTTGCATCCAGCGATTGTCATTGGGTAGCGCCCATTATCAATACCAAAGCCACAACGGGCAAACCAGCGTTCTAGCTTACTACGCTCAAATAATGTGGAAATATAAATAATAATAACACCTGCAACAGTAACAATAACCCCCACTACTGGTACCATCGCTACTGGAAGCGTTAAAGTCATCAATTTTAATGTCATTGCTGCACCAACCATTATAACAAAACCACCTGTTAATTTTAGTATCCCTGCTACAATTTCTTTTTCATTAAGAATTAAATTACCACCTTTTAAAATCTCTATCGCGCCGTCTGCTATTGCTAATATACCAAGCCCTTTATCGACAAAATTGAGAAATTTGTTTGTGACATTAAAAACTTGCTTCATGCCATAAGCGAGTTTCAATTTTGGTGGTGTTAGTCGGCTTTCGCCATAAGGATGACGTGTTAAAAAGTTAGTCATCTTAAGTGCGGTCATACCTGTTGCCATTTTGATAATATGCCCGCCAACTTCGGCCGCCATACCTGCGATAGCGATTAAACTCGAGGTTAAATCATAAAGCAGAAAGGCTTTTTGTATTGGATCGGTCTCGGTTTTAATTTCTTCCAGATTATTTTTAAATGCATTTAGCGTAAAATGAATCATTACCACATTTAAAAAGCATTTTGCTAAACCGCTGACAACAATTTTTTGGTTTTCAGTTTGAACATGATATATTTTTTTCGATTCTTCTAATTCTTTTAATAGCGATTGTTGTAAGTCGTCGCCATTTGCCATTACCGAAATTTCAACTTCTTTGGGCACGCGATTGGCAAATTGTCGAAATTTTTGAATTGATAAAACCTCTTCATTGGCTAATTTTTCAAATTCTTCCAATAATTTTGGGGTTACTCGAGGATTTTCGGTCACCATGGCTATTTCAAGTGACACGGTTTTTTGTCTTATTGTTTCGTATTCTTCACGGGTAAAGCTTCGGGATTTACCGTTTACATCCATAATGTAAAATTTAGAATCTGATTTGTTAAAATATAAGTTATCACCTTGTGCGGTTTTTAAATTGGTTTTGAAATTGACGCCACCTGTTGCCGAAATTTCGCCAATTCGGTTAAATACTTCGGCAATATCGGTCATGCGAATATTTAAGGTTGTTTGTGTCACTTTACCATTTGCTATTTTTTCGGCTAAAAGTTTTAAACGCTCTGATATTAACGTTTGGTTAAGTAGAACTTTGCCATTACGGTATTCGGTTGCTATACCTTTGCTAATATCAGTTGCCAACGATAAAATATGATTACGGATTAAATAACCAAGAAGAATATCCCCATCCGAAGTACTGACTTCTGCACCAAATATTGCATTGACACTATCAACCATCGCTTTGTTAAACTCATCATCTGACGAATCATCTTCTGACATGGAACCATCTGTTTTTGGGGGTTCGGTTGTTGATGAAGGATCACTGTCGGTTTCTAGAAACAATTGCTTATTATCACCCGCTATCACTCGATAGTAATAGCTGTTTTCGTCAGAGCACAGTTCGTCATATAAGGCTTTGACATCATCAGTTGGTGGAATGTGACTGGATAACATAATATGTGCATCATCAAGGTATAACTTATGAAAGGCTTTAAGTTGATAATCAAATTCCACTTCCCAAAAATGGTTTTTATTACGTTCACTAATAACGGTTTGTGATAACTTTGAGTTTTTGCCTGCTTTACCAAATAGCCAACGCGCATAATAGGCATAATCTTTGGAATAGTCTAATAAACGGCTTTTTAACATACTTTGATAGTCTCGCCTATCTTTTCGAAAAGTTTCAATTTTATTAGTATCAAGCTGTTTTTTTAATTTGTTCCAATTTTTTGCAAAATTTTCCTCGGCGGATTTATTTTCAGGAATAAATTCACAGGTACCATAATCTGTTAAAAGGTGATTACTACAGATATCAATTTCGCTACGAGTCAAATGGTTAACGGTGCTTCCTGACTCATCGATTGTATGGCGAATATATCCCGATGAACGCTCTTTATAAAATTTATCTAGTGATTTTTCGTAAGCGTCGATGGTGTTAAGTATTGCATTTTTATATTCAAATTCATCAGTATGAATTAAACTAAACACATAGGGGATCCCTGTGTTTTTGTCTTTTTTATGGATTAAATTTCTATCACCCGTAAAATTATTGTTGACTTCACGTTGATAGTTAAGCTCTTCAACAATACCAAAATTATCCTCAACCACTACCACTGGTATTTGACAACGAAGTTCAGATTCCATTTTACATATATATTGATAATAGCCCCAATCGGATTTTTTACGGCTTTGAAAATGATGTAAACTGTAAAATCCTGTGATTGTTAGATCTTCAAATACTAGCTCTGGTTGTAACGGTGCCGAATCTGGGGGAAGCTCTGTATAGTTATCTTTTCTACGATTATAATCAACAGCCGTTTTAAATAAATTTTCCGCACTTATTTGATCTTTAGATAACGTTCGAGTTGCTTCGACACTCAGATCAACAAAGGTAAAACGACTTAAATCGGCTTTACCTGTGCGATATTGTTCTCGAACTTTTTTTGACCAAGGCTGCTTACTATAGGCAATCCACGCCTTTTTGTATAAATAATTATTAATGGTAATAAACGAAGCTGGTATATGGTGATTTTTTTTAGTACAAGATTGCGCCATAGAATCACATTTATTAACTACCATATTTTCAACTGGTCTATGTCTAAACACGCCTTCAGGAGTAACTTCATAACCAATAAACTCTTTTTTGCCTTCTATGCTTTCAACTAATACATAGATGTAACCTTGCCTTACATTACGCAGTACATATTCATATTTTTGTAATGCTTGAGATGGTTGTTTTGCTACGCCCTTAGGCACATTTTTAGACCAATCTACGCCCCATGCTTTTTTTCTAATTACTGCCTTTCTGAGTAGATAAATGGGATAGCCATCACGCCCGCAAAGCCGACAGTTTTCTTTACTAAGCGAAACAAGTTCTGCTATTTTTTCGTTAACATCCTCGGCGTCTTTAATTATATCGGTTTCGTGATTATGTAAAACTTGTTCTTCTTGTTGTTTTGATTGTTCTTCCATTATTTTACTTGCCCCCATTGCGATTTTCTCAGTACTGATAAGTTTTGTTTTAATGTGCCTGGATTTTCAATTGCATTAAGTACAGCCTGTTGCGTTTGTGCTTGATTCATTAAATCAATATTATAAAACAAGCTGTTGATGACAAATGCAAACTGATCTTCTAAATCGGCTATACCTGTTCTTATGCTATCTAACCATTTATCAGCCACCATAATAAGTTGTCTATCGTCAGGTGTTTTGATCTGTTTATTTTCGATTAAAGTTTTAAAGCAAAGAAAAATTTGTTTAGCATATTGTTGATACGAAACCGTACGGTCACTTATTTGTGAAAAACCTAAGATTTCGTTTGGTTCGGGTTTTTGGATAATTTTAATTTTACGGCTTAAATTAAGATAACAATATTGTGCAATACCTTTTAACTGCCTAGGTAACCATTGTTGATAAATCAGGTTACTTTCATGTAATAATTGCATACGAAAAGGTTCGTAATAAGGAAAAAATCGACTATTTATTGTCAGTGCTTCTTTAGCCAAATTTTCTCCTATGGTGACTAATTCTTCAGCTAATTGTGTTAGCGGTAAATCACTTATAAGCCAAGCGCATATATAGCGCTTATCCATAAATAATTCACTACTAGCCTCTTTAAGAGAAAGTGCCAATAGTTCAGGGTTTATCGATTCGTTTTGATCTGCAATTAATATCAGATGCGGACAATGATCGGTATCATGACTCAAATCTGGCCTTAAAATGGGAACAATCCGCTCCTTTTTGGCATTTTTATCGGCTTGTTTAGCGAAAAAGAATTCAAGAATATTGTCAACAGATATTAAATTATAATCCAGTAATGGTCTTAATTTATCAACTAGCAAATAACGATTCTTTTTGGAGTCATTCATTAATTTAACAAAATTATCTAAGTGGTATTTCATACTATTTCTATCCTTACCATTTTGTTTTGCATATTGCACTGTCTAGTAGTTAAGTTTTAATACAGCACAGACTTATTGTTTTCGAAATTTATATATTTAATTTATGATATATATAATTATGTTGAATAATAGAATTACCGCTGTTCGTAAGCAATTATCAATTTCTGTTAATAGGTAAACCAAGCTATATAAATAATTTAACCTATTATAAAAAGAAAACTGCCCCTAACTAATGATGTGGTGCTAAATAAAAAATAACTGACAAATAACTAATTACACCTATCCATTCACTAACTATTTAAACTAATTTAAGTTTTACTAATTTCGGGGGGCTATTCTCTTATTTTTTTGTCAAAATTTCAACTCAAATTGGTTAATAAGTAGTTAGCAAATTAAAATCACTACCATAAAACACCTGTAACAAATGAAAGATCCTCAAAAATGATTAATTATGGCATAATATGCGCCAATTCATATTTCCGCGACTTCACTCAAAGGCTAATTATTACTTATATGAGTGAAACGCATGTTAAAGAGAGTAAATTCTAGTGTTAAGTACAAATAACATCACAATGCAATTTGGCAGTAAGCCATTATTTGAAAATATCTCAGTTAAATTTGGTAATGGTAATCGTTATGGTTTAATTGGTGCCAATGGTAGCGGTAAATCAACTTTTATGAAGATTATTGGTGGTGATTTAGTGCCAACCTCTGGCAATGTTGCTTTAGATCCTCATGAACGATTAGGTAAGTTACGCCAAGACCAATTTGCTTTTGAAGAGTTTACCGTGCTTGATACCGTAATTATGGGGCATACCGAATTATGGCAGATTAAGCAAGAACGTGATCGCATTTATTCACTTCCCGAAATGAGCGAAGAAGACGGCTTTAAAGTTGCTGATTTAGAAACCCAATACGCCGAAATGGATGGTTATAGCGCCGAAGCTCGTGCGGGTGAATTATTATTAGGTGTTGGTATTCCAATTGAGCAACATTATGGATTAATGAGCGAAATCGCACCAGGCTGGAAATTACGAGTATTATTAGCCCAAGCCTTATTCTCAAATCCCGATATTTTATTGCTTGACGAACCGACCAATAACTTGGATATCGATACTATCCGTTGGCTTGAAGACACCTTAAATCAACGCGAAAGCACCATGATTATTATTTCGCATGACCGCCATTTTTTAAATATGGTCTGTACCCATATGGCAGACATGGATTACGGTGAGCTTCGCATCTACCCTGGTAACTATGATGATTATATGACAGCATCAACGCAAGCGAGAGAGCGTTTATTAGCTGACAATGCCAAAAAGAAAGCACAAATTAGTGAACTACAATCTTTTGTTAGTCGATTTAGTGCCAATGCGTCTAAATCAAAACAAGCAACTTCGCGCGCAAAACAAATTGAAAAAATAAAACTCGAAGAAGTCAAGGCCTCTAGTCGTCAAAATCCATTTATTCGTTTTGAGCAAGATAAAAAACTATTCCGCAATGCGCTTGTTGTTGAAAACCTGACCAAAGGTTTTGATAATGGTCCACTATTTAAAAACTTAAACCTAATGGTCGAAGTGGGCGAAAAAGTCGCTATTTTAGGGACTAACGGTATTGGTAAAACGACATTAATAAAAACACTGATGGGAGAGCTTACTCCCGAACAAGGCGATATAAAATGGTCTGAAAATGCCAATATTGGTTATTATGCACAAGATCACGAATACGAATTTGAAGGCGACTTAACTGTATTTGACTGGATGAGTCAATGGAAGCAACCAACCGATGACGAGCAAGCCGTACGTAGTATTTTAGGTCGATTGTTATTTTCACAAGATGATATTAAAAAGCAAGTTAAAGTCCTATCTGGTGGTGAAAAAGGACGTATGTTATTTGGTAAATTGATGATGCAACGTCCTAACATTATTGTTATGGACGAGCCTACTAACCATTTAGATATGGAATCCATTGAATCACTCAATATGGCATTAGAGCTTTATCAAGGCACGCTATTTTTTGTTTCACACGATCGTGAATTTGTTAGTTCGTTGGCAACACGCATTGTTGAAATTACACCTGAAAAAGTCATTGATTATACAGGTAATTATGAGGATTATTTGCGTAGCCAAGGGATTGAATAATCAGTTATTAATAAAAATAGCCACTAATAATAATGTGGCTATTTTCTGTGTATTAATAATTTTTATTGTTTTATGCAATGCTAAAGTATCTTTTTTTTGATGCTATTTTCGACAAACAGGAGTGCATCCATCATATTTAAGCAAATTATAACCAACATAACCATTTTGGATATCAATGCCAAATATAAGTCCATTTGTATACGCCTGACTACTCCAAGTACATCCTTGAGATAAATCAAAACCATTCTTAGGATAACCTTTATATAAATTCCCCCATTCTCCGTAAAATGTGCCGTCAATATCTCGCGATAATCTTGCTTCTCGATTATGATACCATTCAGGAAATGATCCAGTTCCATTCCCGGTTACAGCTGTTGCTGCACTTGGAGCATTGCTGAGTTCCATTGGTGAATAAAAATAACTTGCCGCTTCTTCTGCACTAATCATCCCTAAATCACGTCCAGCACAAGCATTAGCTGCAGGGAAAATACCATTTCCAGTATCTAAATGCTTCTCTGTTTTATATTGTGTTGGCGGAAGTGCTCGTATCCATTTTTTAATGGTAAAAGAATAAATAAACGTTTTTGAAGGCCTTATTGTATTGGGTTTTGTCCTTGCTGTTAAAATTACATTAAAAGGTAAATTGGGATGAACGGATGAATTAAAGGTAACAACACCTTCACTTCCCGCTACATTACCTATTGAGACTAAATTCGGATTACTTGATGTATAAATATAATCACTTTGTTCATTACTCATTCTTAAAGTAAATTTTGCTTGATCAAAAGCCGTTGTGGGGAATTTAGTAGGAGCCAAAGCCGAAAAACCTTCATTAGGGAAGAAAACTCTAGGATTATAACCACCAATAAATTTGCAATTTGTTGTATTAGTACAAGTATTTTTGTTAACGCCAGAAGCATCATAAATTTGTAAACTAGCAGGTTTTATATAGCAAACTTTGAAATCATCAACTTTTATTGTATACGTTTTACTAAGACTACCATAAGCATGTTCAAATGGTATGCCATATTGAGATTGCGCTTTAACACTATTAGCGCTAATCGTCAATTGATATGGGCTTTGGCATGAATCTAATTTGTTTTTTAATTCATCAGCAGATAACGTTCTTATCGTACCATCTGACTGTCGATAACGCCAAGTAGCAGTTAATGTACCTGTTATTCCCATAGTTGAATGAGCGAAATCGCCATCATCATCACCATAACTTACTCCCACAATATTTGATAAACGTTTTGGTTGTCCATCAGCAACAACTTTTGTAATAAATTGATTAAATTTGTCCCCATTATGCGCATAAATTACTTTATTTATCGATGGATAAATTACTACATAATTAGAGGAACTATCAGGTTTTTGAAAACTCAATAAATCAGCCAGTTCATTAATAGCAGAGCCATTTAATTTTATATAAGGGGCTGAACCTTCAATTGTTTTTATTGTCTTTGCAGATAAAGCAGCATAACTATTAGTAATAGTTAACAATGTCATAAAGATAAAAAAGATGAAATTTATCATCCCAATTTTTCGTATTTTTATCAATCTAAGATAATAAATAATGTATTTATGGCAATTTTTATAAACAAAGAATGAATTTTCGAGGAATTTACTTGATAATATTTTGTTATACAAAGAACAAATTAATGTTGTGTTGTGTTGTGTTGTGTTGTGTTGTGTTGTGTTGTGTTGTGTTGTGTTGTGTTGTGTTGTGTTGTGTTGTGTTGTGTTGTGTTGTG
>NZ_LZHR01000099.1:0-6537 GCF_001690675.1 Gilliamella sp. Occ4-3 | reverse complement strand
TTTTCTTTTAATTTTATAATTATTAAAATTATATCTTACTAATTTATTTTAAATGTTATTGATATCTAATTTGATTGAATATCAAGCTGATTAAGCTATAATGCAACGACTTCAAATAATTTACAGTTGTAATGATTATTGGTTTTATCGGTGCAGGTAAAGTAGGTTGTACTTTAGCTAAGTATTTTTCTTTATGTGGAATGCAGATTTCTGGATTTTATAGCCAAACCTACGAACATGCAAAAGAGGCAAGTGATTTTACTCAAAGCCAACATTATACTTCTTTACCTGAATTAGTTAATGATAGTGATTGCATATTAGTCACAGTACCTGATGGTCAAATAGTCACAGTTTGGCAAGAACTTTGTCAATTATCTATTGCTAACAAATGGATTGGTCATTGTAGTGGTCTGTTAACATCGCATATTTTTAGTCAACATAAGGTTGTTCACCCATTTGCGTTTTCTTTGCATCCTTTATATGCTATTTATGATAGATTTAGTTGCTATATGGCAATGTCAGGTATCTCTTTTACTCTTGAAGCAAATGAAAATATTATCCCTCAATTACGAGCCACATTAGCTCCACTAAATAATCCTTTAGCAATTTTACCTGCAAGTAAAAAACCGTTGTATCATGCTGCTTGTGTTATGTTAAGTAATCAAGTTATTGCATTGGTTCAAATCGGTGTTGATTTGTTTAAACAATGTACACTAGATGCTGAATTTAGTGAACAGGCTTGGCATCCATTATTTCTAGGAAATGCAAATAATATTGGTAAAGTAGGAGTGATCAATGCTTTGACTGGACCTGTCGAACGTGGTGATATTGAAACTATCAAACAACATATTATGGCAATGCCTGATGAACTCAAGCCGATTTATCTACAATTATCAACTATTTTACTTAATATTAGTCGGACAAAACATCCAAATAAGGATTATCGACAATTAGAGCTGGAGCTGTTACCTTGAAAAATACAATTCTTACACTACAAAAACGCAAGCAAAATCAACAAAAAATTACCATGTTAACTGCATACGATTATACTACAGCCAAATTAATGGACGAAAGTGGTATAGATTGTCTGTTAGTCGGTGATTCTTTAGGAATGGTGATGTTAGGTTACGATAGTACTGTATCGGTTACTATGGAGGATATGATTCACCATTCCAAAGCAGTAGCAAGAGCCGCTAAGTCAGCTTTTGTGGTGACAGATTTACCTTTTATGTCTTATCACACGTCTGTATATGATGCGGTTTTAAATGCAGGTCGTTTAATCAAAGAAGGGCAAGCTCAAGCAGTGAAACTTGAAGGTGGGCAAGCATTTTATGAACATATCAAAATGATTACACAAGCATCTATTCCTGTTGTAGCGCATATTGGGTTAATGCCACAATCTGTACTTGCTTTAGGTGGGTATAAAGTTCAAGGTAAGGATTATGAACATGCTAAAAATATTGTTCTTGATGCATTAGCGGTTGAAAAAGCTGGTGCTGCAGCTATTTTGCTTGAGTGTGTTCCGGCAGGTTTAGCGAAATTTATCACACAATTAGTTAATATTCCGACGATTGGCATTGGAGCGGGGGGGGATTGTGATGGGCAAGTGCTAGTTTATCAAGATATGTTATCAATGTATGATGGTATTTCGTCAAAATTTGTGAAATCTTTTGCATCGATTGGTGAACAAATGAAACAAGCTTTTAAATTGTATTGCCAAGAAGTTAATAATCGACAGTTCCCAGCTACAAATCATGAGTTTTCTATTGAAGATAATGTTATAGAGAAACTCAAGCTTGAATTTACTATTAACCATAAGGGCTAATACAAATGAATATTGTAAGTACAATTAAAGAAGTCCAAGCACAAGTAAAAGCTTGGCGTCAAGCTGGGTATAGTATAGGGCTTGTTCCAACAATGGGATATTTGCATGAGGGTCACCAAAGTCTAATGGCTGCGGCTAAAAAGGAAAACCAAAAAGTAATTGTGAGCATTTTTGTTAATCCTATCCAGTTTGGTCCTTCTGAGGATTTAGCCAGCTATCCTCGTGATTTAAATAGAGATAAAATTGCTTGTGAGCAGATGGGGGTAGATTTGATTTTTTGCCCAACTGTTAATGAAATGTATGTTCCTAATTTTAGTAGCTATGTTGATGTTAATGGTTTAACCAACGCATTATGTGGACAAAAGCGTCCAGGGCATTTTAAAGGTGTTTGCACTGTTGTCACAAAATTATTCAATATTACGCAACCTGATCGTGCTTATTTTGGTCAGAAAGATGCACAGCAGCTAGCTGTAATTAAACGTATGGTAAATGATCTGAATTTTAATATTGAGATTGTTGGTTGTCCGATTGTGCGTGAAGCTGATGGGCTAGCTAAAAGCTCGCGTAATAGTTATTTGTCCGAAAGCGAACGATCCGCATCTGTTTGCCTTTATCAAGCTATAGAAAGTGCCAAAGCAATGATAAAGCAGGGAGAAAAGTCAGTAACTGTTATTACAAAAGTTATGCATGAGCTTATAACCAATCAACCCTTAGCTAAAATTGATTATATTGAATTTGTTGATCTAACATCTTTACAATCGGTTGATATGCTTGAGCAAGATAGCTTATGTGCGTTAGCCGTTTATATTGGTAAAACACGGTTAATTGATAATTTTATATATCAACATCCCTAGTTATAACAATATTTTGGTGATAGATATATAAAACCGCTTGATATAAAGCGGTTTTTTTGTCATTTGTCGTGTAATAAAAATTTTTTAAGAAGATTAAATCAACGAGTTTATTATTCTGCCAATTTATTGTTTAGCTATTTTACTGTAGAATGGTCAAAATTTTATGCCTTAAATCAGGATTTATGCATTAATTATGAAAAATACGACTTATAATCCACAAGAAATTGAACAACCTATTTACAAACATTGGGAAGAAAGTGGGTATTTCAAACCCAATGGCGATAAGTCCCAACCAAGTTACTGTATTGCTATCCCACCACCAAATGTAACTGGGAGTTTACATATGGGGCATGCATTTCAACAAACTATTATGGATGCCTTAATTCGTTATCATCGTATGCAGGGCAATAATACTTTGTGGCAATCAGGAACCGATCATGCAGGTATAGCAACGCAAATGGTTGTAGAGCGGAAAATTGCTGCAGAAGAAAACAAAACTCGTCATGATTATGGTCGTGATGCATTTATCGAAAAAATCTGGCAATGGAAAGCTGAATCAGGTGGCAGCATTACAAAGCAAATGCGTCGTTTAGGGGATTCAGTTGATTGGGAGCGTGAGCGTTTTACAATGGACCAAGGCTTATCCAATGCCGTTAAGGAAGTTTTTGTTAGATTATATCAAGAAGATCTGATTTATCGCGGCAAACGTTTAGTTAATTGGGATCCAAAACTGCGTACCGCTATTTCTGATCTTGAAGTCGAAAATCGTGAAGTAAAAGGTTCAATGTGGCACTTACGTTATCATCTTGCTGATGGTGTGAAAACATCAGAAGGAAAAGATTATTTAGTTGTCGCCACAACTCGTCCTGAAACATTATTCGGTGACACAGGTATTGCTGTTAATCCTGAAGATCCACGCTATAAAGATCTGATTGGTAAATTTGTAGTATTACCGTTCGTAAATCGTCGCATTCCTATTATTGGTGATGAACATGCCGATATGACTAAAGGTACTGGTTGTGTAAAAATCACACCTGCTCATGACTTTAATGACTATGAAGTTGGGCACCGTCATCAGTTACCAATGATAAATATCCTAACTTTTGATGGTAATATTCGTACACAAGCTGAAGTATTTGATACTAACGGAGAACCTAGCACGTTATATTCAACTGATATACCATTAGAATTTCAGAATTTAGAGCGTTTTGCTGCCCGTAAAGCTATTCTTGCACAATGTGAAAAACTAGGTATTTTGGGAAAAATAGAACCTCATGATTTAACCATTCCTTATGGTGATCGTGGCGGTGTTGTTATTGAACCTATGTTGACGGACCAATGGTATGTGCGAGCCAAAGTGCTCGCAAAACCAGCCATTGATGCGGTCAAAAATGGCGATATTCAGTTCGTACCAAAACAATACGAAAACATGTATTTTTCTTGGATGAATGATATTCAAGATTGGTGTATTTCCCGTCAATTATGGTGGGGACACCGTATTCCTGCGTGGTATGATAAACAAGGTAATGTATATGTGGGGCGTGATGAAGCTGAAGTACGACGTGAAAATAATTTGTCAAATGATATTGAGTTAGAGCAAGATGAAGATGTGCTTGATACTTGGTTCTCGTCTGCGCTTTGGACATTTTCAACGTTAGGTTGGCCAGAAAATACTGACGACTTAACCACGTTTCATCCAACGAATGTGCTAGTGACCGGTTTTGATATTATATTCTTTTGGGTAGCTAGAATGATCATGATGACCATGCATTTTATAAAAGATGAACATGGAAAACCGCAAGTCCCATTTAAAACGGTGTATGTCACAGGTCTAATTCGTGATGAAGAAGGACAAAAAATGTCAAAATCTAAAGGAAACGTTATCGATCCTTTAGATATGATTGATGGTATTTCTTTAGCTGATTTGTTAAAAAAACGAACAGGCAATATGATGCAACCACAACTTGCTGAGAAAATTGCTAAGCGAACAGAAAAGCAATTCCCAAATGGCATTGAAACGCATGGTACTGATGCACTACGATTTACACTCGCAGCACTAGCATCAACAGGGCGTGATATTAATTGGGATTTAAAACGTTTAGAAGGTTATCGTAATTTCTGTAATAAACTATGGAATGCAAGCCGTTATGTGTTAATGAATACTGAGCAGCATGATTGTGGTTTTAAAGGAGGAGATTTAGATTATTCGCTAGCTGATAAATGGATTTTGGCTGAATTTAATCAAACAGTTAAAAATTATCGTGAGGCATTTGATACTTATCGTTTTGATTTGGCTGCTAATATTTTATATGAATTCACTTGGAACCAGTTCTGTGATTGGTATTTAGAACTAACGAAATCCATTTTAGCTAATGGCGAAACATCGCAGCAACGTGCAGCTCGTCATACGTTAGTGACTGTATTAGAAGCTCTATTACGTCTGGCTCATCCAATTATTCCATTTATAACGGAAGAAATTTGGCAAAATGTAAAACCACTAATGGATATTAAAGCTGATACCATTATGTTACAACCAATGCCTATTTTTGATAACCAGTCTTCAAATGATGAGGCAGTTGCAGATATTAATTGGATAAAAGATGCGGTAATTGCTGTACGTAATATTCGTGCAGAAATGAACATTGCACCAAGTAAGCCACTACAGTTATTAATTCGTAAAGCGTCACCAACAGTGCATCGAATTACTAGCAATAATATTAGTTTTATTGAATCATTAGCAAGATTATCTGAAATAGTCTTATTAGATGAAAATGAAACTGGACCTTTATCAGTAACTAAATTAGTTGACGGTGCGGAATTATTAATACCTATGGTAGGATTAATTAATAAAGAAAATGAACTTGCTCGTTTAGAAAAAGAAATTGCACGCATTGAAGGTGAAATTATGCGGATTGCAAACAAGTTATCTAACGCAAGCTTTGTTGATAAAGCACCTGCGGCAGTGGTCACTAAAGAGAAAGAAAAACAACAAGGTTATATTAATGATAAAGCCAAACTGCAAGAACAATATTTGCTGATAAAAAATCTTTAATATTAATAATAAAAAGCCTCTCAAATGAGAGGCTTTTATACTTATTAAATCAAAATTTGTACCCAACTCCAATCATAGCAACCCAAGGATCAAGCTTATAATTGGCTGTCACTTTTGTATTGCCTAAATGTGTAGTTGCTTTCGTTTCAATATCAATATAACGTATCTGAGCATTAACGAGCCAATTTTCATTGAAAGTATAATCAGCACCAACCTGTGTTGCCCAGCCCCAGGAACTATCAAGATCTAAACCATGGAACCCAGCCTTTTTAGCTTCACCATTGAGTTTTTCATCAAAAAAGAAGGTGTAGTTTATGCCCATTCCAAGATAAGGTTGAAACTCATATTGCGAATCAAGCGGATACCAAACAGCACTTAATGTTGGCGGTAGGTGTTTAATTTTTCCTAAATGAGCACCAGAAAGGCCTGTTGAATTACCACCACCTAACTTAAGCTGATGGCTAAAAGGCGTTGCAGCTAGCAATTCGACACCAATATTATCAGTAACCATATATTGAAAGTTTAATCCAAGTTGGGTATCGTTATCTGCCTTTGCTTTTAGATCGCTTTTTACTCCACCTACTTTAACATGATCACTTTTATCTTGAGGATGAACATAAACCGGTCCTCCACGAATTATAATTTCATTTGCTGTATGAGCATAAGCCAAAGAGCTTACTAATCCCATTGAGATAAGCATTGTAATTGATGATACTTTCATTTTTGCCTCCAAAGTTAAATTCCGAATTAATGTAAATTATGACAACAAGTTTTAGTTAGATAAATAATATTGATTTTATAACTAA
>NZ_LZHR01000098.1:0-35928 GCF_001690675.1 Gilliamella sp. Occ4-3 | reverse complement strand
TATGTTTGGAAAGTAATGCATAACACATTGATATTGCTATAACTTCGAAAGTACAAAACATTTTTATCTCGTATATACCATTATTATCTCTATTTTCTTTATCTGGATTTTGAGGGTTCATGGACTCAACACAACAATAAGGATAATTATCTCTAAATGAATATAGTATTTTATAATATTTAAATAAAATATTATTAAGTAAGCATGATTCTACCTTTAGATACAGATAAGGTCGACTTAAAAATTTATCGATTTTGATATCATAGTGTAGTTTGTATTTGGGTGTAACATTAATGAATTCTTGATTTAATAACATTCTTTCTAGATTTAATAATAGTTCGGCCTTTTGATATTTAATTTGTTTTTTTTCTGGAAAAAGATGATTAATTTCCGCAAAGAAATTATCTAGGATTTCTTTAGTGATTTTTTTCGTACACCAAAAACTTAGTTGCCAACAATTATAATTACAGAATGCGTTATTTCTTTTGTTTGCTATTGTTTTACCACAAAATTTACACTGGTTTCTAACAGAATTTTTGTGCTTTTGTATTTTGTTGACTTTTTCATTAAAATGCATTTTACATAGACGATATTGTCTTGCAAGTGGTGTTTTTGCAATGAGTTCATCACATTTTAGTCTTTTACATTTAGATTTTAGTGATTTGTTCATTATGATTTCCTGTTTCTATTCGCCTACTTGTTGAAAAAATCGATTATAAAATGTTATAAATTTCTCGTACCCCGCAATTTTTATTGAAAGAGATAACTCAAAATAATGATTAATATAGTCGACGATTTTTTGAAATAAATATTCTTTCTTTGAGCTTACATCATTTGGATTTTTTTCTATCATGCTTAGTACATCATACGTTATTTTAATGATATCTTTAGTAAATGATTGATCGCCATTGACTAAATTGTGGTAAATCGCTAAAGCCAGTAACTCAAAAAATTGAAAGGTTAGCTTTTCATCAGAAAAATTAATAAGTTTTAATGAATCTTTTAAAAACTTATCAAAGTTATTGTCTGTAGTTTTTGAATGAGAAATAAACCCATTAGATAATGATATGCGAGCAAATTGATTCATCAAATGAAAATAAATAACGCTTTTAATCTCTTTTCTCTGTGATAAAGAATTGAACACCACAAAATGGTTGGCATAGAGCACATCAGCTGGTAGGTAAGAAAGAGTATCGTCATTAATTTTTGTTATAGGCTGGATAATTTCTTGTTTTATTTTCAAACATAATTCAATTAAATCGTTTTTATTTTTTTGTTGGCATTTTTTTGGGGTTCCATCAGGAAAAATTAGACTATTATATAATGAAGTAGTGATCGGTAATGCTTTATCATGATATATTTGCTCACCATTATAGATTAACTCAGTGCGTTTTTTATTTATGCCTTTTTTATTATTGATTCTCATTTGGGGTATTACCAAAATATTTTGCATCGTATTTGTTCCATCATCATCAAGATGGTGCAGATGGACTAACTTTAATTTAAGCAAAGGGGTATCTTTTTTTAAAAGCACTTCATAATATTTTTTCATCGAAAGCAAGGCGTATAGGTGGTAAATGTCCTCCAAATTATTAACAGATGCCAACCCCCAAGGACTGCTTCGCAATAAGCGCTCTACACGTTGCCATATTGCTGTTTTGGTTACTTCACACACAATAGGATGTTCAACAAAACGCATTGCGATCCGACGACAGTTTGCACTGCAATATCGTTGATTTCTTCTTATTTTGATGATGTTTTTGCATACAGCGCATTTTTTAGGTATTACTCGTTTTTTCTGTTTTTTTATAGATAATTGATGTTCAAATTCAGCAAGATGTTCACTACATAACCCTTTTTTATATTTAACTCGCGCAGAATAACAGATGAGTTTTTGGCATTTTTTTCTAGTACATGTCGTTACCAAAGGTGAAAGTGATTTAGCCATGCAATATGATTAGGTTATTCAATTTGTATATTAATTTAAGTATTATTCCATTTTCTGTAAAGTATATTTTACGTGTAAAGATATAAAACAGCTTATAAATAGAAATACGACAAAGTTTATGTGAATAAACAATCTAGAATAAAGTGGAACTGATAGATAATAGTTAATACATTAAATATTATACGTTTTATTTTTATTACATATTCTAGTTTGGGGGGGGACTATCTATTGTTCTTATATTCATAGTAGAATACTATTTATATGGTTTAATAGTAGTTCATATAAATAAGTCATTTTTTTTTAAATAAGGTTTTCTATTAATATGAACAAATAATGAAACAACTAAGTATTATTTAAATTTTGGCAGTATCGCAAAAACTGTAGCTGAAATTATAAAGCAAGCGCAATCTCGCCTATTTTGATTGGTGTATCTGGGGATTGATGTGTTGGAAAATCGTCAATGATAAAACTAATTCGTCAAGAATTAGAAAATAAGCATATTAAGGCTGAAAAGAAGTAGATACAGCAGATAAATATATATTTATAGAGTTCAATGCTTGGCTCTATCAGGGCTACGATGATGCTAGTGCTGCTCTTTATTGATGTTTGATCCTCACCAAAAAACTGGACATAAGTCGCCTCTATGATATAAACAAAAATCATAGGAGACAAATATCATGGTCAAAAAATTTAGTATCGAATTCAAACAACAAGCTGTCGATTATGCGTTATCTCATACACACCTTTCTATAAGCGAACTTACCCAGAATAAAACTAGTCATCGAGAGTTAACGACTGAGTAACAACAAATTATGGTGCTAGTGGGTAAGATATCAAGTTTCAGAAAGGACAATTAGCCGTGTTTTGCAACAATGGGGATTAAGGAGTAAAGCAGCACGTAAATTCAAGTACAAAACAGACACGGCTCATCGCAATATTGTGCCCAACACGTTAGATAAGCAATTTAACCCTGATAAGCCGAATACGACACATAGGTAACCGATATTACATATATTAAAATGGGTGAAGGTTGGTTATATTTGTCGGTGATTATCGATTTATATGGACGAAAAATGATTGCTAGGCAAACCTGTCGCTACATAGACCATCATTTAGTGTGTAATACATTAAAGAAGCTTTGTTTCGTCATCACTTTTCTAAAAATGAACTCATTCACATTGACCAAGGAAACCAATATTGCAGTGCTGATTTCAAGCAGTTATTGTTACAATATGGACTAAGGCAAAGCATGAGTCGAAGAGGAACTGCTTTGATAATGCGGTTGTTGAGAGTTTTTTCCATACACTCAAAACACATATTATTCATGACTTTTACTACAAAACGAGGAAAATGCTAATAAAGCACTATTTGAATATATTGAAATCTATTATAATCGGATACGCCGTCATTCAGGTAATGCCTGGATATCACCTGAACAATATGAACAACACGATAAAATAATAGAGGCGGGCAATGTCTAATATTTGGATGAGGATCACATTTTGAACAAGCAACTGAATTGAATCCTTTAAATAAACACAACATTAGCAGGTGACGTAATGGATAAAACTTATAATATTTATTGTGATGAATCATGCCACTTAGAAAATGACAAACAAATAGCAATGGTATTAGGTTCGGTATGGTGTCCATTCTCAAAAAGAGAGGAAATCTCTAAAAGAATTAGAGAAATAAAACAAAAAAACAATATGTCTTCTAATTTTGAAATAAAATGGACAAAAGTTAGTGAAGGTAATTTGCGTTTGTATATGGATATTATTGACTATTTTTTTGATGATGATGATTTATGTTTTAGGGGACTAGTTATTCCAGATAAAAACATTTTAGATCACAAAAGATTTAATCAAACGCATGATGAATGGTATTACAAAATGTATTTTTTATTATTAAAAATGATATTTGAATCAAGTAATAAATATAATGTTTATATTGATATTAAGGACACTACCGGTAATGCAAAAGTAACCAAATTACATGAAATATTATGTAATAGTGCTTATGATTATTCACATAATATTATCCAAAAAATTCAAAGAATTCACTCTCATGAATCTGAACAGCTACAAATAGCCGATCTTATTATTGGTGCTCTATCATATTTATTCAGAGGCCTTAGAGCTAATCAGGCTAAATTAAAATTAATTGAACGTATAAAACAAAGAACACAATTAACATTAACAAAAAATACATTACCAAAAGAAAAGAAATTTAATCTTCTAATTTGGGATAAAAAAGAAGGATATGAATGATGCCAAAGTGGTTACCTGCGTTAATTATTAATAATGGCTATAAGGATTGGAATCAATATTTTGATGATGTATATCGAATATTTGAACGGGATTTTGTTCTTGATAAGCCTGTGTATAAAAATATTCGACTAGGATTAAAAAAACATCCTGAATATAATGGAAAATCCGCCACTTTTTGGCATCTTATATCTGAAGGAAAGATTGAAGAAGAACGATTACCTTGTACTTATAGATGTGAACGAATCACTTATCCTAAACCAATTATAGATAATAGTAACGATAAATGTTTAAAAATATGGATAGAATTACGAAAAGGTGAAAAGAGAATTCATATATGGTATGAGGATGAAAACTACCTTGTTGTGCTAGCACAAAGAGGCAATTACATATTGCCATGGACTGCTTTTTATATAAAAGAAGAGCATAGGAAGAAAAAATACAATAAAAGATGGAATCAATATAAAACCCCATCCTAAATTTTGTGTATTTATCCGTTAAAGATGATGGTTGGTTCTATCAACAAATTGCATAATAAATCGACTGATAGCACTTTTCTAGTGTTTGATTAGCATAGGCAATTTTTTGCAAGCTTGATTGCCAAATAGATACTGAGTTAGTCGGACGAACCTTACGTTTTTTAATAGCATGACGTATAACTCTGTTTTAAAGACTCTATTGCATTGATCGTATAAATCGCTTTCAAATCTTTTATTATCGCTGTGTCGTCTTTCCAAATCACGAATTTCAAATTCGTTGCGCACCATATAAATGATGCAAAATTAAATTTTAGTCTCTGGGTAAACAGCATTAATGGCATCGGGCCCCCTTTAAGCCATTGTAACTATCCCCTAAAATAGTACAGCAAAAAAGTAGAAAATTCTCTATGATAAAAGTAAAAGGGGATTTAATTATGAAAAAAATGACTGAACATCAGATTGTATCTATTTTAAAAGAAGCTGAAGCGGTATTCCTGTCAAGGAGCTCTGCCGTAAATATGGCATGGGTAATTCAACTTTCTATAAATGGCGAGATAAATACGGCGGCATGGAAACTTCGGATATCAAACGCTTAAAGGAGCTGGAGGCTGAAAACCGTAAGCTTAAACAGATGTTTGCCGAACTGAGCTTAAAATCCCAGCTTCAGGAAGAAATCATAAAAAAGCTTTAGTGCCCACAAAGGTACGTAAAACGTGGGCACAGCAACTACAACAAAATCATTCAGTGACTATTGCTATGAGTTGTGCCATTGTTGGCATAAGCCGTTGTGCTTACTATTATCAACCTAAGTTACAGGATGATTCGGTGATTGTTTCGGTGTTGAATGCTATCACAGACCGGCATTTACGCTGGGGCTTTTCTAAATGCTTTAATCGTATCAAAAAGCTCGGCTATAAATGGAATCATAAACGGGTGTATCGGGTGTATTGTGAATTAAAGCTTAATCTCAGGGTAAAGCATAAAAAACGTATTCTTCCACGATGCCCAGAAAGGTTATTAGTCCCCAATAAACAAGGTGAATGTTGGTCAATGGATTTTATGAGTGACAGTAGCCGTAATCAACGTCGCTTTAGGACATTCAATGTTATCGATGACTTTAATCGTGAGGCGTTAGGTATTGATATTGCAGTAAGCTTACCAGCAGGAAGGATTACCCGTTACTTAGATAAACTGGGCTAAACCACATGATATAACCATTGATTATATCCAGCTCGGTAGCCCTTATCAAAATGGCTATATTGAACGATTTAATCGTACCTATCGTACTGAAGTACTCGATTTATATCTTTTTAACAACTTAGCACAAGCAAGGAGAATAACCGAAGAATGGTTAACGATTTATAATACCGAAAGACCGCATGAGGCATTAAATAATATGACACCAATTGGAGTATAAAACACTAAAACAAGCAGCATGATTTTCTACGTGAGTTGTGTACTAAGTTTGGGGTATTTACACTTATCTTTTTAGTACTAAAAAGTGTGGAATATCATACAAAAAGAGAATTTGATATTAATTTTATCTTTAATGTTTTTAACCAGTTGGGGCTCAAAATAACTTTCTCTGTCTCGTAGAATGGTAAGATATAACTTACCATCATCACTTATAACTGTCTTTTTTATGTAACCGCTACATGTGTTATTTCCACGCTTTTATAGTGTTTTTCATGACCTAAATGCTTAGCCATTTCTTCATTTAATTCGGTTTCAATCACCATGTTACCGCCATTAAGGTAACATAATTTCAATATTTTTATATCGAAGGTAACACATTTGTTCGTAGTTATAGACATTACATAATTATTATTGTTATAATGTTTCCATCTCATCTACCATGTGTTGAAGGAGATACGGCTCCGTTCTAATATAAGGGCGAGGCCAGCCTACATTAGTTTTACTAATGTTGTATGATGCGTCACAGACTCTGTTTGTATAGATTAATATCATTAATAACCTTTTTTTGTATATCTTTATTCCAAGTTTTGAGTATTGCTATGATAGCCTTACTTTGTTCTATTTCTCCATCCTGATATTCACTTAACACATAGATTTTGGCTGTTTTCTTAATTCGTTTTCCATAACTATTTAAAAATAAACCTAACTTTTCTCTTAATTCTTTATCTTCTTCCTTTGAAGGTTTAATTTTCCACTGTTGTAATATTGCGTCTGTTTGCCTTCCATCTAACTTATTTTGACTTTTATTTTCATATTTTTCTAAAGATATTCCTTGATAACCTATAAACTTACTTGGTCCAAATATCCAATTTCCTAATTCATCCTTATGAGCAAACCAATTTGTAAATTGTCCTAAAGCATTAACTAGATCATTTTTTCTATTTTTTTTATTTAATTCAATTTGAAAATCTTCTATATTTTTAATGACGTGATTAATATTAGATACTAATAGCATATTAATGCCTCCTATTTACTTATTGAACAAAATCTTATTTAACGATCACTGAAATTAATTTCAATAATTTCATGAAGTGAATGAATTGTATTATTTGTTTGAATCAAAATCAAGACTTAAAAAATATTTATTACAATAATATCTCTAATAAATTTATAAAAAGACAAAACCAATACGGATATAAACTTGGATACATCCTGTAAATACCCCAAACTCAGTACACAACTAACGTAGAAGGTTACCCATCCTATTTTAATAATTTATATTCAATAACGTTTATGCTATTTATTTCTTTAATATTTAAACACCACTTTACCTGTATATCAGTTTGATATACAATCATACTGCAGCACTTTCACACAAATAAAAAACGGCAATTAAAATGAGAACTGAAACCAAAGAATCGCCTATTAATATTAGAGCTAAGGCATCCCAAAAAGAATTGATTGATATTGCGGCTCATTTACTATCTAAATCACGCACTGATTTTATTTTAGAAGCGGCCTGCTCAAAGGCTGAAGATGTTTTGCTTGATCAGCGTCTTTTTTTAATCGACGATGAACAGATAAATGCCTTCAATCATGCAATCGAAGCCTCTTTTGATAGTAATGAAAAAATTCAAGCTTTGTTGTCACGGAAGTCACCATGGGAAAAATAGAAGCGCCACATTTATTGAATGAACATCATGATTTTACGTCATTTGATTGTGAAGAGTTGTCTTTGAATGAATGGTTGAAGAAAAAATCCTTAAAAAATCAAAAAAGTGGTGCTTACCGTACATTTGTGATTTGTGACAATAACAAAGTAATCGGCTTTTATTGTTTATCAACTGGAAGTATCCAACATCGACAACTAACATTGAGTAGATTTAAGCGCAATATGCCCGATCCTATTCCGGTTATTATCTTAGGCCGTTTAGCTATTGATAAAAATTACAAAGCAAAAGGATTAGGTGCGGCATTATTAAAAGATGCTATATTACGCTCGAAAGAAGTCTCTAAACAAGTTGGTTCTAGAGCACTATTGGTACATAGCTTAACAGATGAAGCCAATGCGTTTTATATTAAATTTGGCTTTGTTGATTCAGGGATTCAGGAAAGAACAATGCTAATCTCTTTATGGTAATAAAATTGAGCTTAATTGTACATTTTTAAAGCAGCTAAATTTAGGGATACAAATACGGGTACATTTTTCATCTAAATTTTTCAAATCCAGTAACCACAAGAATTCAACCCACATCTTCGATTCCGCGTCCGGGCACCAATCACCAAATTCTAAGACCTGCTTCTAGCAGGTTTTTTTATGCCTAAAGCCTTTTCAAATAAGCCTTTCACCTTGTTTCACTACTCAACAGTGTTCAACTAAAATTAAGCTAAATCCAGTAATAAGTTAATTTTACATCATTAATTTAATGATTATTTTACTTACACTAACTATAATACATTCTATAAAAATCAATTAGTAAGTGATAAGTTATATAATAAATCTAGAACTAGATATAAATTAAGAACTACGAAAATAAAATATACCTGTTCTTTTTTAATATGAATTTGTAAATTAAAAATGGCACTATTTTTGCTTATTTTATCTGTTACATAGTACTTAACTGTCGTTATATTGTTGTTAAAAGTTATTTTTAATCTAAAATGGAATTTTATTGTAACTTTTATGCTATATCGCAATTTTAATTATAGTACGCTTTGCACTGTATATGTGCAAAAAATAAAAAATATGAATTTAAACCAAATAAAAGTTAATTAATATAAAAATTAGAACGTTTTACTAAATCTATATTTAAAAAATATTAAAAATACGACATTCTTACCTGTGTTTAAATGTTACAAAATCGGTTTACAGTTAAATAATTGGAGTGATTTTATGAGTAATCTAAGGAAATATAAACATAAATTCTTATTGAGTGCAGGACTAATAACAATGCTTGCGAGTGCACAACTTCATGCTGCTGAAACATTGGTTTATTGTTCAGAGGCTTCGCCTGAAACATTTAATCCACAATTAGCAACAAGTGGTGTATCAATGGATGCAAGTGCAGTTCCTGTTTATAATCGTTTGGTAGAATTTAAATTAGGTACTACCGAAATTGAACCCTCTTTAGCCAAATCTTGGGATATCAGCCAAGATGGTTTAACCTATACTTTTCATTTACGCGATGATGTTAAGTGGCATAGCAATAAAGAGTTCAAACCAACACGAAACCTAAATGCTGATGATGTTATTTTTACATTTATGCGACAAAAAGATAAAAATCATCCTTATAACAAAGTTTCTGGTGGACAATATGAATACTTTGAAAGTATGGGATTCCCAGATTTAATCAAAGAAATTAAAAAGATTGATGACCATACTGTTGTATTTGAATTAAACCATCCAGAAGCCCCTTTTTTAGCAGATTTAGCAATGTCATTTGCATCAATTTTATCAGCTGAATATGCTGATGCTATGCTTAAGAAAAACACACCAGAAAAATTAGACTTAGTTCCTGTTGGTACGGGCCCATTTACTTTTGTACAATACCAAAAAGACTCCAGAATTCTTTATAAAGCAAATCCCGATTATTTTGGTCCAAAAGCCAAACTTGATCGCTTAGTGTTTTCTATTACACCTGATGCCGCAATTCGTTATGCTAAGTTACAAAAAGGCGAGTGTCATGCTATGCCATACCCAAATGTAGCCGATGTTGAACGAATGAAATCAGACAAAAATATTGTTGTTAAAGAAATGGCTGGCGTTAACATTGGCTATTTAGCCTACAATATGGATAAGCCGCCACTTGATAAATTGCAAGTTCGTCAAGCATTAAATATGGCCGTGAACAAAGATGCGATTATAAAAGCTGTTTTTCAAGGTGCAGCTGAACCAGCTAAAAACTTTATTCCTCCATCAATGTGGAGTTATAACGATGAAGTGAAAGATTATCCTTATGATCCAGCGCAAGCAAAAGAGTTATTAAAATCAGCGGGATTAGAGAACGGGTTTACTATCAATTTATGGGCAATGCCAGTACAACGCCCATATAACCCAAATGCACGCCGTATGGCCGAAATGATTCAAGCGGATTGGGCTAAAATTGGCGTAACAGCTAAAATTGTGAGTTATGAATGGGGAGAATATCTATCTCGTATTCGTGATGGTGAACATGATGCTGTATTAATGGGCTGGACTGGAGATAATGGCGACCCTGATAACTTTTATTCTGTCTTGATGAGCTGTGATGCGGTTAAAGCAGGTTCAAACTATTCACGCTGGTGTTACAAACCATTTGATGATTTATTGCAACAAGCGCGTATTGAGTCAAATCACGAAAAAAGAGTTGAGCTATATAAACAAGCACAAGTTGAAATGCATAATCAAGCACCTGCATTGATGATTGCGCATTCAATGGTTTATATGCCATTACGCAAAGAAGTTAAAGGCTATATTATGGCGCCTCTGTCATTACATGACTTTAACCAAGTTACGCTTGAAAAATAGTATTCCTAACGATTAACCACCAATGTGTGGTTAATCACTACGTTGGGTTTTGCTAAATTTAGAGCTATAAATCTATTTTTTAATAATAATAAAAATTTTATCTATTTTATAAACGATAGTTTAAAAGCAATATTTAAGAGCTACTACATGTTTCAATTTATTCTAAAGCGGTTAGGTGTACTTATTCCAACGTTTATTTGCATCACACTACTTACTTTTATTTTTGTTCACCTTATTCCGGGTGACCCCATTATGGTGCTTGCAGGAGAGCGAGGTTTAACCCCTGAACGCCATGCTGAATTAATGACTCAACTGGGTTTAGATAAACCACTGTATCAACAATATTTTCAATATATTATAAACATGCTTCATGGCGATTTAGGAACCTCTTTTAAAAGCCAAATTCCAGTATGGGATGAATTTGTACCCCGATTTAAAGCAACGTTTGAACTTGGATTTTGCGCAATGTTGTTTGCAGTTAGTTTTGGGATCCCAATCGGTGTTCTTGCCGCAGTGAAACGTGGTTCAATATTTGATCACACAGCAATAGGGCTATCTTTAACAGGTTACTCCATGCCAATTTTTTGGTGGGGGATGATGCTGATAATGTTAGTCTCAGTACACTTAAATTTAACCCCAGTATCTGGTCGTGTTAGTGATATGCTTTTCTTAGATGAAAGTAATCCTTTAACCGGATTTATGTTAATAGATACTTTATTATGGGGTGAAACAGAAGATTTTATCGATGCAGTTACTCACTTAATTTTACCTGCAATTGTGTTAGGAACCATTCCATTAGCAGTAATTGTCCGCATGACTCGTTCTTCTATGTTAGAAGTATTGAGTGAAGATTATATTCGAACAGCACGAGCTAAAGGCGTTAGTAGAATGCGAATCGTCCTTGTTCATGCATTGCGTAATGCAATGATCCCTGTTGTAACCGTTATCGGCTTACAAGTTGGTACAATGCTTGCCGGCGCCATATTGACCGAAACTGTCTTTTCATGGCCAGGAATTGGTCGTTGGTTAATTGAAGCGCTACAGCGTCGAGATTACCCCGTTGTACAAAGTGGCGTTTTAATTGTTGCGGTCATAATTATTTTAGTGAATTTATTAGTTGATATGTTGTACGGGGTTATTAACCCACGTATTAGACATAAATAAGAGTGTTTTTACAGATGAATAAACAGGTTATTACTGAACCAACCAATACGCAAGACACCAGTTTAGCCGTACCTAAACCATTAACGCCTATGCGTGAGTTCTGGTTCTATTTTTCAAAAAATAAAGGTGCAGTCGTTGGACTAGTCTTTATTATTATTGTTGTATTACTAGCTATCTTTGCCAATTTTGTTGCACCACATTCCCCTTCTGAACAATTTAGAGATGCATTACTAACACCACCCGTTTGGATGAAAGATGGCAGTTGGCAATTTATTTTAGGAACTGATGATGTGGGACGAGATATCCTATCCAGACTCATTTATGGTGCCCGTTTATCCTTATTAGTCGGTTGCTTAGTAGTCATTATCTCATTGATTTTAGGGATTACATTAGGATTAATTGCTGGTTATGCAGGTGGTTTTTTAGACAATGTAATTATGCGTGCAGTGGATATCATGCTTGCATTACCGAGTTTACTACTTGCACTTGTATTAGTTGCAATATTTGGTCCATCAATTATTAACGCTTCAATAGCATTAGCTTTTGTTGCATTACCACATTATGTCCGCTTAACACGCGGAGCAACGATTGCTGAAATTAATAAAGATTATGTGATCGCCTCACGAGTTGCTGGAGCGGGAGCCTTACGGCAGATGTTTATAAATATTCTGCCAAACTGTTTAGCACCATTAATTGTTCAAGCTTCATTAGGATTTTCGAACGCAATTTTAGACATGGCTGCATTAGGTTTTTTAGGCATGGGCGCACAACCACCAACACCAGAATGGGGAACAATGCTTGCTGACGTATTGCAATTTGCACAATCTGCATGGTGGGTTGTTACCTTTCCTGGCTTAGTAATTTTAATGACAGTGTTAGCTTTCAACTTAATGGGAGACGGTTTGCGTGATGCACTTGATCCTAAATTGAAACAGTAATGGAGATACAGTCATGGCACTATTAGAAGTAAAAGAATTATCTGTTCAATTTGGTGGATTTAAAGCAGTAGATCACATTAGTTATGACGTTGAACAAGGGCAAGTTGTTGGTATTGTTGGTGAATCAGGTTCAGGAAAATCAGTGAGTTCACTCGCCATAATGGGATTAATTGATTTTCCCGGTAAGGTCAATGCAAATGCATTACACTTTGATGGCAAAGATCTTCAACAAATCTCAACTAAAATGCGCCGTAAAATTGTAGGTGCAGATGTGGCAATGATCTTTCAAGATCCGATGACTAGCTTAAACCCATGTTTTACCATAGGTTACCAAATCATTGAAACATTAAAAATCCACCAAGGTGGCAGTAAAAAAGCGCTCAAAGCAAGAGCGATTGAATTGCTTAAATTAGTCGGAATTCCTGATGCTGAAAATCGATTAAAGGTTTACCCGCACCAGTTATCTGGCGGAATGAGCCAACGAATAATGATTGCAATAGCCATTGCATGCAATCCAAAACTCTTAATTGCTGATGAACCAACAACAGCACTAGATGTCACAATTCAAGGGCAAATTATTGAGTTATTACTTGAGTTACAACGCAAAAATAATATGGCATTAATACTTATTACTCATGACTTAGCGTTAGTTTCTGAGGCTGCACAAAAAATTATTGTAATGTATGCTGGACAAGTGGTTGAAATAGGCGATGCTGAAATTATCTTTAAAAAACCATTACACCCTTACACACAGGCACTATTACGATCACTGCCTGAGTTCACTCAAGACAAAGAGCGATTAGCATCATTATCAGGCGTTGTACCAGGAAAATATGATCGACCAACAGGCTGTTTACTCAACCCTCGTTGTCCTTATGCTACTGAACATTGTTATACCCAAGAACCAGCACTAGTTAGCTATGGTGAAACTAGAAAAGTAAAATGTCATTATCCACTATCAAGCGAAGGGATACCACAATATGAACAATAACATGGAAAATAATGAATTACTGCTTGATGCCCGAAACTTGACAAAATATTATCATGTTAAAACGGGACTTTTTTCTGAAACCAAGCAAGTTAAAGCCGTTGACGGTGTATCTTTTACATTAGACAAAGCTAAAACACTTGCGGTTGTCGGTGAATCAGGTTGTGGTAAATCCTCATTAGCAAGATTACTAACAATGATTGAAAAACCCACATCTGGAGAAATTTATTTTAAAAATCAGAATTTGTTGGATAATGATCAACAAGCTCAAAAATTGCGTCGCCAAAAGATTCAAATCGTTTTCCAGAATCCATACTCATCATTGAACCCCCGCAAAAAAATCGGTTCCATATTAGAAGAGCCTCTAATTATTAATACTGATCTAACAGCAAATGATCGTAAAGCAAAAGTACTATCAATGATGCAAAAAGTTGGATTAAAAGAAGAGTTTTATAACCGTTATCCCCATATGTTTTCAGGAGGACAACGTCAACGCATTGCTATCGCAAGAGGTTTAATGCTTGATCCCGAAATAGTAGTTGCTGATGAACCTGTTTCAGCATTAGATGTTTCTGTACGAGCACAAGTGCTAAATTTGATGATGGATCTACAGCAAGACCTAGGTTTATCTTATATTTTTATTTCTCATGACCTTTCCGTCGTTGAACACATTGCTGATGACGTAATGGTAATGTATTTGGGTCGTTGCGTTGAACAAGGACGAAAAGATGAAATCTATCGTAACCCTAAACATCCATATACTCAGGCACTATTATCAGCAACCCCAAGATTAAATCCTGATCTTAGACGAGATAGAATTAAATTAGAAGGTGAATTACCAAGTCCGCTAAATCCACCTATGGGTTGTGCGTTTAATGCTCGATGCCGTTTAGCATTTTCACGTTGTACAACAGAACAACCACAGCTTATTAATTATAATGAACATAAAATTGCGTGTTTCTGTATAGAGGAAAATAATAAAGGTGACAGTTAATTCTGTCACTAAATTAGATACTAAATCTATCCATTGCATTTTTCTTTTCTTAGAAGATAACAAATTGTCATATTAATAGTTTTGTGCTAGTTTCGTACTCATTATTAACTTACAACCGCGATAGCCCTAAGATTACTTATGTCCAATTCATCAGCTAAAAAAGTCGCTTTTGCCGCCTTTATTGGTACGACCATTGAATGGTATGATTTTTATATCTATGCCTTGGCATCAGTATTAATATTTGGTCAGCTTTTTTTTCCTGATGATAATCAATTTGTGCAAATCTTAGGATCTTTTGCCACCTTTGCCGTGGGATTTTTATCACGTCCTTTAGGAGCGTTACTATTTGGTCATATTGGTGATCGTTTGGGGCGTAAAAAATCGTTAATTACTACGTTGGTTTTAATGGGGTGTGCCACCACCTGTGTTGGTTTATTACCCTCTTATCAACAAGCAGGCATTTTATCACCAATTTTATTATTTACATTACGCATATTACAAGGGATTGCGGTTGGTGGTGAATGGGGCGGTGCAGTGCTTATGACCAATGAACATGCCCCAAAAGGGTTGAAAAACTTCTTTTCCTCCTTTGCACAGTGGGGAAGCCCAGCAGGAAATATTTTAGCATTATTGGTCTTTTCTTATATTATCCGTTCACCTATAGCTGAGCTTATTAATAGTGGCTATTGGCGTATTCCATTTTTAGCCAGTTCTATTTTATTAATTATTGGCATTATTGCTAGAGTCACCTTAACTGAGTCACCTGTCTTTATCGAATCATGCAAAAAGCAAGCAAACTTAAAGCAAGAATCACCCCCGATTATTGAAGTTTTAAAAAAATCAACACCGCTATTAATTTTAAGCATTGGCGCTAATGTATTGTCATTTAGTGGAATATTTTCTAATACATTAATGATTGGCTATACCACTATTGCACTAGGTATTGAAGATAAGATAATTGTTGATGCTCTATTTTGGATTGCGATTGTGCATTTTGTTGTGCAACCTTTTATTGCCTATTTTTCAGAAAAATACTCGGCAACACGATTTTTAATTTGTTCGGCAATCTTAGCAATGGGATCGGTATTTTTATTATTCCCAATCATTCAGCTAGGCACAAAAAATAGCTTTATTATTGGTATTTCGCTCAACGTAATTTGCTACAGTGGCTTTTATGGCGTAATAGCGGGCTATTTAAGTCGAGTTTTTCCTACCAGAATACGTTACACAGGGTTATCTATCAGCTATCAAGGTTGCGCTGCCATTTTTGGTAGCCTAATTCCGATGATAGGGGCATATATTATTTATACTTACAAAGCTTTTTGGATACCATTAGCCTTGTTTTATTGTTGTTTAGCATTGATATCTATCATCTGTATCTATCTCCTAAACCGCTATCATTACTATGACGAATAATAAGGCAAACATATGAAAACAGTATTATCAATTCAATCAAATGTTGTTTATGGTTATGCCGGTAACAAGGTATCGACATTAGCCATGCAGCTACAAGGCGTTGAAGTTATGCCGATCCATACCGTGCAATTATCCAGTAATACAGTTTATCCTCATTATGATGGCATAGTGCTTGGTGCTAAACAAATCACACGAATAGTTAATAGTCTAGAAAAAATTGGGGTTTTAAAGTCTATTGACGCCATTATTTCGGGCTATATTGGTCTTGCTGAACAAGGCGAAGAAATCTTAGAAGCAGTCAACAAAATTAAATACTATAATCCTAATGCTATCTATGTTTGTGATCCTGTTATGGGGGGCGATATTAATAAAGGTAGTTCACTGCCACAAGGTATTATTGATTTCTTCACTAAGCAAGCGGTTAAACAAGCCGACTATATCACACCAAATTTATTAGAATTACAAATACTTTCTGATATCGAAATTAAAACATTTAACGATGTACTAAATGCAATAAAAACACTACAAAAACAGTCTATTAAAGCTATATTAGTAAAAAATTTGGTGCACGCTGGCAAAACAACCAACCTATTTGAAATGGTGTTAGCTACGCCAACCCAAAACTATCATCTTGCTCGCCCACTATATGACTTTCCACATCGTCCATTAGGTGTGGGTGATTTAATTTGTAGCTTGTTCACTGTGCATCTAATTAATGGACAATCCCAATTAATGGCATTTGAATTAGCCGCCAATGCCGCTAATCACGTGCTAGAGATCACCAAACAAAAAGAGGCTCGAGAATTGGCAATTATTGATGCTCAAGCGTGGATTAAAAAACCAGATTTACAGTATCGGGGGATGGAGTTGATGTTATAAAAGAATATCATTTCTATGTTATTCTTCTAAACAATAAGTATTTTGTGCTAAAATTTTATATTAATATTTTGATTAAATAATAAATTCTAGCACAAAATATTTTCCTAATTATACTTTAAACGTAATCCAAGGTTTAAGTTTAACTATGGTTTGAATCAAATCGGCTTTTTGTTGCGCTTCAATTACTGGTGTAATTGGTTTGTATGCTATAGGCGCTTCTTCGCGTAGCCGCTCTTCTTTGAGAGTAATGCATTGCCATGGTAAGGTAGTCTTTTCAAACTCTACCTTTTTATTACGCATGTTTTGCCTTCTTTCTGCTCTTCCTGCACCATGTGAACAAGACCATAACCACTCTTCATTACCTTTACCAACTGCTACATAAGAGTGATCACCCATCGACCCAGGAATTAATGTTATTTGACCTGTATATGCAGGCGTAGCACCTTTACGATGAATATTCATGCATTGCTCTGGTAAAATAATATTATGAGAAATATCAACCACTAATTGACTATCATCTTGATGAAAGATCGTTGATAACGATTTACGTATTAACTCGGTGATGACAATACGATTTATCCAAGCATATCGAGCAGCAACGCCCATTGCTTGTAAATAAGCTTTAGCGTCATTATCAGTCAAGCCAAACAATCCTGATTTAGGCTGTTTTTCATTAGCTGGCCATAGGGCTTTTGCTCTATCTTGCCAACGTTGACCAATATAAAATCCAACATCACGTGATCCAGTATGGATCATAACCACAATACTATTTTTTTGAAGACCTAATTGATAAGCTAAATGACGATCCATTATCTCATCAACAATTTGTAACTCAACAAAATGGTTACCAGAACCGACAGTACCTAAGCTAGCAGGACGGATAATATCTCGCTTTTCAAAAAAGGCTTCAGGCGCATATTTACTATCTGCCACAATTAAATGATTACCAGATATTTTATCAAGCTCTGCCCGTAACCGTTCATAATTAACCGAATTCCATAGCCCCTGCTGAGGTAATTCAGATAACCATGCCGAAATATCTTGATCAAATAATGCTTGAAAAGATCGCGGCGTAACAGGAACATCACGTTCATCTTGCAATAATACGCGTTTTAATTGCTCAATAATTGAAGACTTTTTTTTACACACTTGCTCATAACTTAAGCCCGTTGTAAAAAGCCGCATACCACAATTAATATCGGTGCCAATTGCAGCTGGAATAATAAAATTCTGCGTGGTAGCGACAATACTACCTACTGGTGCAATAGTACCCGGATGAAAATCGGGTGTTGCACGCGCAGTACAAACTTTACCTAAACTATTAGGTATTTTAACTGAAGCAAAATTTAATAGTTGTTCTACGGCTTTTTCCTCTAATGGTAAAGGATTAGGCAATAATACCTGAGCAGTAGTATTTTCTTTATTAAAAGTATAAATATCATTATTAAAATGACTTTCAATCCCAAGGCGGGACAAACGTTTTTGTAAACGGGTAAATGTAGACATAATAGCCACCTAGAAAACAATAAAATAGTGTCTCCTCATATTGAGAAGATAATTACTGTTTTCCTGCAGCAGCACTATTCAGGAAAGCGGGCACATTCTATACAAAAAATCTTTATCTGTAAAGATATTGAGATTTGATAAACCATATATTAATATTATGGATTACATATCAGTATTAAATCAAAACATAAAATTTAAAAGAGAAAATAAAGAATTATTATGGGTATGGGGATACAAAAAGTTATGCTAACACCATGCAAATCAGAAAAAGAATTGTTAGAGCACTTTGGTTGTTATGGATTTGAAAAACAGCTCAATTTTTATGAAATAATTGGCGATAGCAATTGGCAAATAGATATCAATCAAGGTGTTATCTATTTTGGTGATAATATAACCTTTTCTATTCAATTATTAGGTACTTTTTCTTTATCTTCTGAAACATGGCTTTGGTCTTGGAATAACGAAGCATCGCAGTTACCCACATCGGTTATTGAACAAGCGTTGAGTTTAAAAAGCTATGGTGAAGAAAATGATATTAATTTATTAACTTCTGCTCAATTTGACACTACACAAGAAGATTTATACAAAATAGGGGTAATTGCTACAGGAATGTTTAATACCGATGGATATTATCTGGCTGATTTTGGGCAAGGAATAGCATTGGTAACCATAAAAAAAGATCATATTAACTCAAAAAATAATAACCAGAATAAAATCTCTAAAATTTTTCCAAAATTTATAACAAATCTGTTTGGGAGTTCTTCATCTGAAAGTGATAACCATGAGCAGAAAAATAATCAAACCCAAATTTTTGAAATATTTTCTCAATTTATTTCAAACTTTGATGTGGATCATTACCAGGCACTTAAGTACTATCTAATTGCTAAAGATTATCAAGTCAAACAAAGCGATTTGACAGCCCAAACAGAGCTTGTTGCAATAAAAGGTGAGCAAAGAGTAGTTGCTAAATTTGATGAACAATCTCGTTTAATTAGTTTAAATGTATAAATACAGTTGTCAGTAAAAATCTTTTCATTTATGGAATAGATTTTACCAATACATTGATTAAGCTTTATTAACCATATCCCAACTTAAACCAAACTTTGCCAAATATTTTTTTAATCGATCAGCATCATTGCTACGTTGTTTTTTTATGCGAGACACAGCGAACAATTTTCTGCCAGCTTCAGATAAACAGCTACTTTTTTGGCAGATTTCAATCACCTTTTCCAATTGGAAGCGATCAAATTCATCTATTTCTAATGGAATTAAAGAGTCATCTGATTTGTGTTTTCCCCAGTTTTGTTTTAAGCGTAGAATCTCTTTTTCTACTTGTTCCAACGTAATATTAGCTTGTGGTGCTAACGTTGCCATTCGAATAATCGAGCTATTTAATTCACGAAAGTTACCCTGCCATAAGGCTTCCTGAGAGGTAGCAAAAGCTAAATAAGCACGTCTTGATTGTTGATTGAAACGTGGCATAATGCCGTATTCTTTAGCATAACGCGCCAATTCATAATCAATATTCGGTTCGATATCTTCTTTTCGTTCAGCTAAACTCGGCAGTTGATAACTCCACAAATTGATTCTGGCAAACAGATCTTCACGAAATTCACCATTCTCAATCGCCAATTTAAGATCTTTATTAGTCCCAGCAATTAATTGAAAATCACTCTGAATCGGTTTATCACTACCAAATGGATAAAATTGTTTCTCTTCGATCGCTTTTAATAACATTGCTTGTTCATCAAGCCCAAGTTCACCAATTTCATCTAAAAATAATAATCCCCCATCAGCATTTTTAAGTAAACCGGTACGAGCGAGATTTGCACCCGTAAATGCTCCTTTCACATGACCAAATAAGGTTGACATTGCACTATCACCTCGTAAGGTGGCGCAGTTAATTTCGACAAATTGACCGTTAATTTGATGATTAGTGTGTTTTAGCAAATAAATTTGTTTAGCTAAAAATGATTTACCTGCACCAGTTGGCCCACACAATAAAATAGGGGCATGCGATCGGCTAGCAACCTGTTCTATTTCAGCAATTAATTGATTAAATTGTTGGTTACGAGTAGCGATACCTGACTTTAACAGATCTGTTGCTTGAATGGCATATTGTTGAAAACGGGTTAAGATTTTATCATAACGATGCAAATTCAAATCGATGATATTCATATTACCGTAAGGTACTTGCGCAATAAGATCTGCTTCCTCTAAGTTATAATTTTTTTCTATTACCTCCTTTTTGGATGGTGGAGACATTTGTAATAATTTAGCTGGATAATAGCGCGATTCTGCTAGTAAAAACCAACAAATCTGTGCGACATGCGTACCTGTTGTGATATGCAAATAATACTCTTCTTGTTCTGAATTAAATGAGTAGTTTTTCGAAATATCAAAAAGGCAGGTATAAACTTGTTCAAAATCCCATGGATCATCTATATTTACTGCGATTGGCCTTACTTCGGTTTGTGGTGATAAAATTTTAATATCTTTAACAACTTCGCAAAGCAGATGATAATCGTTTTGATAATAGAGTAATTCAAATCGAGTTAATGGTAGATCAGATTGATGACATAAATCGATAGTCGGTCGCCATTGCAACCATCGTCGTTTACCTTTACCACGTTGATCCAATACATTTCCTAAAAAACCAAACACTACATTCTTTTTCATTCTTATAAAAATTTATAAATTAATAGATAAAATTATAAAAAACAAACTTATTTAAATCTATCTAATTTTTAGATTGATCTGTTTTAAATTTATTTTTTTGTTTTAAATCAAATTGATATTAATTGTTTTTATCTTTTTTTAATTTTTGGCACACTTTTAGCAAATTATAATAATGAATAAGAAAAAAGGTTTTATCGCCCAAGAGAAAAGGGATAACATCCCAAAATAAAACTGAACTTGTAAACTTAGTAACTTAACGTTACATAAAATTTAGATGGAATTAAAAATGAGTCAATATAACTTATTACAAACAGATAACGCAAAACCAATAAAAATGTGGACAAAAGGCGTGCCTGTTGAAGAAGAAGCCAAAACACAATTAACCAAAACGGCACAATTACCGTTTATTTTTAAACATATCGCCGTAATGCCTGATGTACACGTAGGTAAAGGATCGACTATCGGTAGTGTGATCCCAACCATAGGCGCAATTATACCTGCAACTGTAGGAGTGGATATTGGCTGTGGCATGATTGCTGTGCAAACGTCTTTAATAGCGAGTGATTTGCCCGATAATTTATTACCGTTACGGCATGAAATTGAAAAAGCGGTACCACATGGCATAACACCAAAACATAAAGGACGAGATAATGGTAGTTGGCAAAATCCACCATCACTAATCGATAGTTATTGGCAACAGCTATTACCCGGTTTTGAAAAATTAACTGAAAAATACCCACGTTTTTTAAATACTAATAACTACCGACATTTAGGAACACTCGGCACTGGCAACCATTTTATCGAAATTTGTTTGGACGAAGCCGATCGAGTTTGGATTATGTTGCATAGTGGATCACGTGGTGTAGGTAATGCTATTGGTAGCTTTTTTATAGAAATGGCTAAAAAAGATATGGAAGCCCATATCAAAAATCTACCTGATAAAGATTTAGCTTATTTACAAGAAGGCACTGAACACTTTCAAGATTATGTTGATGCTGTGCATTGGGCGCAAGAATTTGCAAGACTCAACCGTGAAGCAATGATGAATAATGTTATTTTAGCAATGCGTAAAGTCATTACTAAACCATTTACCACCCACATGTCGGCGGTAAATTGTCACCATAACTATGTACAAAAAGAGCAACATTTTGGTGAAGAAATTTTCATTACGCGTAAAGGTGCGGTGTCTGCTCGAAAAGGTGAGCTAGGGATTATTCCAGGCTCAATGGGTGCAAAAAGCTATATTGTGCGAGGACTTGGTAATGAAGAAAGTTTCTGTTCATGCTCACATGGTGCAGGGCGAGTTATGAGCCGAACAGAAGCCAAAAAGAAATTTACCATTGAAGACCAAATTAAAGCAACAGCACACGTTGAATGCCGAAAAGATGCCAACGTGATTGATGAAATCCCAATGGCATACAAAGATATTGATGCGGTAATGACAGCCCAAAATGAATTGGTCGAAATTGTCCATCAATTACGACAAGTTGTGTGTGTGAAAGGGTAAAAAATATTGAGGAGCAATCCTCAATATTGGTGGAAATAAAAATATTAAAAACCTTAATTATATCAATTACAATCTAAAAATAATGCATTACTATCATGATTATTCAATTTGATTTAAATAACTAATTAATCATTCTAACAATAAAATATTTAAAGGATTAACGATGAAAGAAACTACTCAAAATTCAACGACAGAACCCTCAAATATGGCGACGACTCAACCATTTCCAATGGTATGGGATAACAATAAAATCAGTATTTATCAATTTTTACTGCCTTATCAACATGCAGAAAAACTGCCTGAAATAGCCCAAACACTTCCTGATGAATCATCTGATGATACAAAATTAAAATGGGCAGCAGGGGCGATGGATGGGGTTAGCAATCATCATGGCGCATCATCGGAACACACATGTGTTGAAGAAATTTTAACGTTACTAATCACAATATCAACACAACCCAATAAACACGATATCGAAAAACTTTACACCTTAATAAATACGGAAGGTACTTTAAGTTTTATTGATGATTTAAGTGATGCAATACCAAAAATTGACATTGATTTTGATAAGTTATATGAATTTACCTATTGGTTAGCAACAAATAGCCCTGATCGTGAAATCATTAAGTTTAGTATTGCTGTATTAGGATGTTTTACTACCGAACAAACTGACTTATTTTTATTATTAGGCATGCATGAAGAGTTTACCTTATATTCAGCAGTTGCATTACAAAACACCTTATCATCACCCGAACAAGTCGAAAATGCCTTAGTTACTTTAGCTAAAAAAGTGGATGGTTGGGGTAGGATCCATATTGTTGAACGATTAGTCGGATATCAATTATCATCAACAACTAAAGATTGGTTATTAAGAGCGGGTTATCAAAATAGCGTTATGAACGAATATCTTGCTTATACTTGCGCAACCACAGGTGAATTAAATCAGGTTTTAGAACAAGATTATGTTGATTTACCTTTATTAGAATCTGCGGGTGAAATTTTAGAGGCACTCATCATGGGCGGACCAGCCGAAGATATGCATTGTTATGAAGAAGGTGCTATTGTTTGTTTAAATTATTTAAAACATTTACTAAAACTACCCTCATTAGCTGAACTCCCCCCTTTACGGACAGTACTGACTATACATGATTTTGTTAGCAGCCAGCTTAATGAAAGCTATCCTAATTGGAATGAAAAAATAAAAAATGCAATTATTGAAAAAGCAAATAAGTTTATCCATCAAGATAAATGGTTAGCATTAATTGAAAATGATTTAATGACTGATGATAGCAGTAAATTTTGCCTAGCTGCTGATCTTTACACGCAATTTGGATTTGATGCATGGGATGCGCGTTTTGCATATCAAAAAAATCATCAGGGTGAACAGTGGTATTATTTAATGCAAGCCGATGATATACAAAGAGTACAACAAGTTATGCAGTTAGCTGGGCAACAATATGACTTTACAAAAATCGCAACTGGGCCAGCGCTAGAATCTGCATTTGGCATCAAATATAAAGCACACCGTGCATTGGATGCTATTTTACAAGAGCTCAATCGATTTCCGGGTATGGGTGAAGATCTTATATTAATTGGTCTAAACAGCCCTGTAATACGCAACCGAAACATGGCATTAAATGCCATTGAAGCTTGGGATCGGCAATGTTGGACAGATAAAATAACGCTTGCCCTGCAAGAACTTATTGCAAATGAACCTAATGATGAAATTAAAAAAAGGTTAGTAACGCTACTTGCTTCGCACAATAGTTAAATATTCTATTTACTTGCAGACAAACATAAAAATATCGAGGAGCAATCCTCGATATTAAACCGTTTAAAATATGATAAAGCCAGCTATACAACTACTAGTACAATTGAATCAGATGAAGACATTAAATAAAGATAGAAAATACTATTAGCTTTACATAATAGCTAAAACAGAGCCAAATAGGTTGACAAAAACCATAATTTATATAACCCATAAAAAGAATGGTATATTAACTAAAGGAGATATTTATGTGTAAATTTTACGATCATGAAAGGTATGTAACTATTTATCATTATGATGAAAAAGATAAATATTTTACCCATCATGAAGAAAATTGTTATCAGCCAGCAGGTATAGGGCTTCCCGCTAATTCAACAGATATCCCTGTACCCGATGGAGAACTTCCTTCAGGTTTTATATATGTTTTTGAAAACGAACAATGGACAGCAAAAAAAGACGTCTTTAAAAAAAATAGAGCTAGCAATATGTCGGAAGAAAACTATATTTATCAAGAAAATCTACCACCATATTTCACAATAGATACTTTCGATTTTCATAAAATGCCACAATATGAAAAGATAGAAAATTTTACAAATCCTCAATTACAATCATTAATACTTACCTATAGATATTTACATATTCAAAATGAATTTATTGAAGTTATAGATTTTCATGAAAAATATGTTAAAAACATTCAGAATATTGGAATGATTTTTCCGCAAGATCGTAATCCAGCCATTATGTATAGGTTAAAAACAGAAAGTTTAATTCTTTCAATAAGAAGTTTATTTGATGAACTGGTTCAATTGACATACATTACTTGCTATAAGAGTATTTTTATAAAAGATAGCCAAATAAAAGTAGATTGTATAGGTGATTTATTTTCCCCTAAAAAAGTTACAAATTATCCTCTTTGTAAAAAGATTATTCTAGGTGATGATATTAATTATCAGCAAGATAGTAGTGGTTTTTTAAAAATGATTAATAACCTTTTTAACTCAATCAAACACAGTTTTATTCATTATGAAGTTTATAATAGTTTTCCTCCTGAAACGCCTAATGTGATTTCTTTATATAAAAAACAAAATGACTTTTCATCAGGCAAAGTGATATTTTTTAATCATTCTTTATTTCAAATAATGTTTGGATTTAAAAGTAATTTTAACCGCATAATTAATAATCAAAAAGAATTTTTGCTAAACCGAAAATAATTACAGTATGATAATATACTGAAAAATATACAACCGTATTGCATCTAGCCTGATTCTTAGACATTCGCATCTTGAAGATTAGAAAGGGTAAATTTAATTATATTTTTGAATTTTAATTAAATATCTAAAATTACCCGTTAAATCCTATATTCAGATATTCTGCTCATATTTAATACACGATGCCATTTTATTAAATTATCTAAAAAGGGAAATGGCACATGTCCAAAGAATTTAATTTTGAAAATGGGTTAAAGTTAGACTTTGTTATATTATTTATAAAAATATTCAGGATTCTATACCGTTTCAATCATAAATCATCATGCTCAATGATTTGTTAATGGTAATAGGCAAAAGACTTTAAATGCGTTAAAAATTCAGATATAAAGTAAAATAAATAACCTAAAGGAATAGTTGCAATGCAAAACCGCATAAAACAAAAGTTAGCAGAATTAGCACAACAACATAATATCCATATACTTTACGCTTGCGAATCAGGCAGTCGGGCGTGGGGGTTTCCATCGCCGAATAGTGATTATGATGTGCGTTTTATTTATGTGCATCGTTTTGAGAAATACTTAGCCATTGATAACCCTGCTTCAAATTTAACTTTTCCTATTGATGATGAGCTGGATTTGCATGGCTGGGATTTAAAAAAGACTTTACAACTAATCCGTAAATCGAATACTACGCCATTTGAATGGCTGCAATCACCCATTATTTATCAACAAAATGCGCCAATTGCTAATCAATTATGGCAACTTTGTTCCAATTTCTTTAATGCTAGGGGTAATATTTATCACTATTTAGGTATTGCCAAAAGTGCATTACAAAACCGTGAGGGACAGCAGATTGGGGTAAAAAAACTGTTTTATGTATTAAGACCTTTATTATGTGCCAAATGGTGTTTAGAAAAACAGCAAATCGCCCCCATGGCAATTACGCCATTATTGACACTATTACCTGATGATTTAAGCCAACAAATCAATGATATAATTGCCTTAAAAGCAACCATGACTGAATCAACACCTATCACTATCGATCCAAAAATCTTATTGTTTATTGAACAATCCATGATTGAGATTAAAGAAAGTTTACAGGCTATAGACGAACAACATTTTAAGGCTGATAAGTTAGATTATTTTTTTATACAAACATTAATGAGCTTAAAATAAGACAAGGAAAACTAAATGACAATCGACGATTTAAAAGCACAAAACTTAATCTTATTTGAAGTGATCAGCGGTAGCCGTGCATTTGGTTTGGCTACTGAAACATCAGATACCGATATTAAAGGAGTTTTTTATCTACCTAAAAATAAGTTTTATGGATTGGATTATATTCCACAAATTAATAATGAAACTAATGATATTGTTTATTATGAATTAGGACGATTTGTGGAACTGTTACTGAAAAACAACCCGAATATTTTAGAAGTGTTAGCCTCGGATCCAAGCTGTATTGTTTATCAGCATCCAATAATGCAGTATTTAACACTCGATCTGTTTTTATCCAAACAGACCAAGCAGACCTTTGCCCTCTACGCCATGTCGCAAATAAAGAAAGCCAAAGGATTAAATAAAAAGATTAATAATCCCGTTGCAGTAACACGTAAAACTGTACTGGATTTTTGTTATATTATCGAAGGTCAACAAGCTTATCCATTAAATGATTGGCTAGCTCAACATAGTTTTAAGCAACATTTATGTGGATTAGTGAATGTGAGGCATGGGAGAGATTTATATGCGCTGTTTTACGATCCATCAGGAAGCTGTGGTTATCATGGGATAATACAACAGCAAGATTCGACCGAACTGTGTTTATCATCGGTTGCTATTAATACGCCAGTTATCGCTTATTTAAGTTTTAATCGTGATGGTTTTTCATCGCATTGCCGTAACTATAAAGCTTATTGGCAATGGGTTGAAAAGCGAAATGAGCAGCGTTATCAAAGTAATATTAAAAGTGGTAATGATTTTGATGCAAAAAATATGATGCATACTATTCGATTATTACAAGTGGCGTACGAAATTATGACACAAGGCACAATAACCAATAAACGAGCTAATCGCGATGAGCTGCTTGCGATTAAAAATGGTCAATTAAGCTATGATGAGATTATGAATATTGCAGAAACACTGTTAAACGAAATTGAAACTGTATCAATCACTTCAATGTTGCCAGAAGCACCTAATTTTACTAAAGCGATTGCGCAGTTAGTAAAAATGCGTGAATTATTATATAACCACTAATGATATCGCAAAATAATAACAGTTCATGATTGAATTATAAAAATAATTCAATTAGTTATTTACAGTACATATCATTATGTTAATTTATTTCACTTCCTTGTGATACTCTAATTTAAGTATGAAATTATTTTAATTTAGATTTTTTGGTTTCTTTTCTTTCTTTTAGCTCTTTTAATTCAAATTCCCAAACCTGCCAAAAATCCATATTTGTTGGTTCCAAAACATTCATTTCGTGATTAAATTTTACAATATCACTAAATTCATTAACACAAT
The DNA here is from genome assembly GCF_001690675.1 of Gilliamella sp. Occ4-3. Lineage (NCBI taxonomy): Bacteria > Pseudomonadati > Pseudomonadota > Gammaproteobacteria > Orbales > Orbaceae > Gilliamella > Gilliamella sp. Occ4-3. The sequence continues at coordinate 7,739 of NZ_LZHR01000098.1, read as the reverse complement.
ACATATCAGCATCATTAATAATTTTCAAGATTGGGATTGCTTTAAGTCCTGTTTCCTGCATAAATTGATGGGCAATAAAATCAAGCCTCATCCAATCAGCACTTAATTTAGAGGCTGTATAAGTATGAAAACCATATAAAAATGTCCAAAAAGGTCCCACTGCCATTGCTTGAGGACGACGCCAAATCTCTTCTTTTACTTCAATATAAATGCCTCTATGGGGGATAGCATCACAATCTTCACCAAGTAAATGAGCAACATATTCATCAGGAAATTTAATTGCCAAACTATTTTCAATATTGCGAATATCTTGCAATACGATTTTATCTTCAGCCATTGGAAAAACACTATAATCTCTATCTAAATACTGATTCATTAATAAAATCGTTTTGTCTTCCATCCTCATTCCTCTTTAATTTTTTATTTACCCATTTTTTAAGCAAAATATTATAACTTTTAGGCTATTTTTTAAAAGGTTTTTTAATTAAATCTATCAACTGGTTGGCTTTAAAATGGTACAATTATCGTACATAAAAATGGACAACCTTTTTATAGATTGCCCATATCGCTTGCTTAATCCGCCTGTTGCAACCAATATATGGCTTCATAAGGTTTTAATCTTATTTCAGAACCTAGCCGATGGTTATCTTGATAATTGCTAAATAATCGTCGCCAATTCAAGAGTTGTAACGAATTAGGTAATGACCATGTCAGTGTTTTATCGGTCAGATTTGCTATCACTAGTAATTTTCGATTATGCCACCGCCTGATATAGCACCAATAATCAGCAATATCTGGCGTTAAATCTTGATAATCACCAAAAATAAAAATCGGGTACGTTTTGCGTAATTTAATTAAGGTTTGATAGCAATAAAATATCGAATCAGGATCATCGAGTGCCGCTTTAACATTAATTTTAGGATAATTATTAGCAACCTCAATCCAAGGCTTACCTTTAGTAAAGCCTGCATTGGCTGAATTATCCCATTGCATTGGCGTTCGGCTGTTGTCTCTGGATTTGCTAGCAAGGATTGCTAAAATTTCTGCTTTAGGCATACCATCTGCTATTTTTTCTTGATAAATGTTAAGACTTTCAACATCTTTATATTGTGAAATATCAGTAAAATGAGGATTGGTCATACCGATTTCTTCACCTTGATAAAGATAAGGTGTGCCTTGTAAACCATACAGTAGCATGGCTAACATTTTGGCAGATTGTTTGTGATATTGGTTTTCATCACCAAGGCGTGAGACGATACGAGGTTGATCATGATTACACCAAAAAATTGCATTCCAAGCCTTATCTTGCATGCCTGTTTGCCAATAGCCAAGGATTTTTTTAAGTTCAAGTAAATCAGGTTTAGCCAGCGTCCATTTATCACCGTTTGGATAATCGATTTTTAGATGATGAAAGTTAAACGTCATGGTCAATTCTTTACCATCTAAGCTAGCATATTTTTGGCAGTTTTCTAATGTGGTGGATGACATTTCGCCAACCGTTTTAAGTTGGTTGGGTTGAAAAACATCACGACTGATCTCTTGTAAAAATTCATGAATTTTTGGACCATCGGTATAAAATCGACGACCATCGCCATTTTCATCATCCAGAAAATCTTGCTGTTTTGAAACTAAATTAATCACATCAAGCCTTAATGCATCAACGCCTTTATCAGCCCAAAATTGACATACTTTTTTGATTTCTTGACGAACAGTTGGGTTTTCCCAATTAAGATCGGCTTGCTGTTTAGCAAATAAGTGCAAATAGTACTGTTTTGATTGTTCATGCCATTGCCATGCTTTACCGCCAAATTTTGAACGCCAATTGTTAGGCTCTGAACCATCAGCTTTAGCGTCTTTCCAAATATAAAATGAGCGATAAGGGCTTGACTTATCTAAGGCTGATTTAAACCATGGGTGCTGTGTTGAAGTATGATTAAACACCATATCCATCATAATGCGAATACCACGCTTGTGCGCTTGTTTAACCAGTAGTTCAAAATCAGCCATTGAACCATAGCTCGGATCTATATCATAATAATCCGACACATCATAACCGTTATCAATTTGTGGGGATGGATAAATCGGCGTTAACCAAATAGCACTAACCCCTAAATTTTCAAGATAATCTAATCGGCTAATAATACCTAATAAATCACCCGTTGAACCAGCGCCACTAGCTTGGAAACTTTTTGGATAGATCTGGTAAATAGTACCATTTTGCCACCAAGGGATATCGATTTTATTCATTGCTTGCTCTTTATTATTTATTATTTATTTTTCATAAATTAACCGCTCAATAACTAGAACGGTTAATGGTTATTAGCTCGTGTTTAACGAATATCTAACGTACCTTTTTTAAGTTTAATTTTATAAACGATCGAAGTTAAAACAATCGGAACCACAATTGCCACAATCATCGCCAAAGCATAAATCGACCAATATATCGGCTTTATCGATAAAATACCCGGCAAACCGCCAACCCCAATACCATTAGATAACACACCGAATAAACCACAAATTAACCCGGCTAAAGCTGAACCAACCATGGCGCACAGCATCGGAAATTTATAGCGCAAATTAATACCATACATAGCAGGCTCGGTTACTCCAAGATAACCTGATATGGCAGCAGGAACCGACACTTCACGCTCATTATGTTTTTTACTAACTAAAATAATACCCACAACAGCCGAAGCTTGAGCAATATTAGATAAAGCAATAATTGGCCAAATCGGCGTACCGCCCATGCTTTCAGTCATTTGTAAGTCAATTGCAAGGGTTGTATGGTGAATACCAGTAATAACCAATGGTGAATAAAAGAAACCAAAAACAGCAGCGCCAATAAAGGCATAATCACCAGTCATTAAATATTTAACAATAAAAGCAATACCATTACCTAACATTCTTCCAATTGGACCTAAAAAGAAATGTGCTAAAAACACAGAAACAAGAAGCGCAACAATCGGCACAATCACTAGATTCAAGTAATCAGGTACAATTTTGCGTAATCGTGTTTCGATCCAACCCAACGCTAAACCTGCAAAAATAGACGGAATCACCTGCGCTTGATAGCCGACTTTTTCGATACTAAACCAACCAAAATCCCAAACATCAGGTATTTTACTGCCAAGGTCATAAGCGTTCATCAATTGTGGTGAAACCAAAGTGATGCCTAAAACAATACCTAAAATTGGCGATCCTCCCATCTTTTTCACGGTAGACCAACAAATGGCAACTGGTAAAAAGTGGAAAATCGCCTCGCAAGGCAACCAAAGTATACTGTAAATTGGCGCTAGCCAATGATAGGTTTGTATCAGCGGCTTATCATCAATAGTTGGCATTTCACCAATAATATTACGTAATCCAAGTAATAAACCACCAGCGATTAAAGCTGGTAATAATGGCACAAAAATTTCCGCTAAGTTAGAAATAAACCTTTCAAAAAAAGACATATTCTTTTTTGCTGCAACTTTAGTTTGCTCTTTGCTTGCTTCATCTAAATTTAATTGCTGGATCAATGCTTTGTAATAACTATCAACATTGGTACCAATGATAACTTGAAACTGTCCAGCATTATTAAAACAACCTTTCACAAAAGGCAGTTCTTCTATAGCTTGGACATCAGCTAGCTTAGGATCAACTAAGGCAAACCTCAATCTTGTTAGACAATGGATCACACTGGCAATATTTTTTTTTCCACCAATCAACTCGATTAATTGCATTATCGATTGGCTAGTTAATTGGGAATTTTTAGCCATAAAAGGTCTCCTTTAAATTAGAATTAGCCTTTTTATTTCACTAATAATTTGGCTATTTTGAATATAGATTAAGCATAGATTGAATTGATAAATTAATAAATGGGAACGTTCCCTTTTTTGTGATTAATATCACAAATTAGAGCAAAATAAACACAAATTAAATAAAAATAACTACTGGTTAGCTTATTAAATGGCAAGGAATGGTGATACTTTTCAGTTCAAACTGATTTTGTAACATATTAAGTAACTCTTGAGCCGCACAACTACCTGCTTGATCAAAACCGAGTTCAACTGCACAAGTCTTAGGAAAAAGAAAACTCAGTAGCTCACTATTACCAATGCTAGCTACGGTAATATGTTCAATCTGTTTTTCGTGTAAATACTTATTTAATCCTAATGCAATACCATCAGTTGCACAAACGATAGCCGATGGATTTTTAGTTAACACCAACTGGGCAAGATCATAACCTGAACGATAACTTAATTGACCTAAAACCGCATTGGGGCTAAGTTGATATTGCTGGCAAAAATCCAAATAGGCTTGATAACGCAATGCGCCAGTAGTTTGGTCTTGTTGCTCAATACCGATATAACCAATATTTTGATGTTGTTGCGATTGATATAAATGAGCAAGCAATAATCTAACTGCACCGATATCATCATAACAAATACAAGTATGATCTTGGAATTTTCTTGCGATTACTACACTACTATTTTGCCAGGTGGATAATAATGACTGCTCTAATCCAGTAAATGCAAAGATAACTACGCCATCAGCTTGTTTACTTTTAAGCATAGATAAATATTCTTTGACTTTGTCCGTACTAAATTGGCTTTCCATAATGATAGGATCATAACCATGCCGATAAAAAATAGGCAACATACTTTGAACAGCTTGATTTTCAGAAAGAGAATCAAGGCGAGTTACAATAATCCCAATCACTTTATTCCCATAACCACGCATCGCTCTTGCCGATTTAGACGGCGTAAAGTGATACTGTTCAATGATTGCCAAAACTTTATTACGCGTAGCTTCTTTAACCATAGGATCATGATTAATCACTCGAGAAACGGTAGATTTACTTACCGAACAAAGCTTTGCAATATCTTTAATGGTTAAGTTGTTTGAAGATATACTCATAATAATTTAGCCAACAAAAATCAATAAAATCATACTAATCTATTTTATAAAAAATAGCGATTTGAGATTATTTATACCAGTTGGTAAATAAGTTTTGTTAACTAATAGCTATATTAAGATTTAATATAAAATTGACCATTTACCCATTGATATTAAAATAATTTTATTTAACTAAATTCTGACAAATACTATCTAATGCAGTTATTTTTTGTAACAATAGTAAATAATTTAAACAAAGCCTTAAAAAGGAAAAATTATAAAGGTGTCATACAAATTTTTATGCAGTTCACTGCTCATTTTGGGTTTCTCAGGATATGCATTAGCGACCGAAACAAATAATACAATTGAAGCACAATTTAAAGCGGCTTTATTATGCAAGGTTGCTCCAATTGATGGTCGTGATGCAAAAGTGGTTAAACAACTTAACCAACAAAACATTACCATAAAAAACTTAGAAGATGATGGGCTGATTAATTTAGAGTATCACTTTGCCAAACCGCTGGAAATAATGAATACGACTGTATCGCAAATTAAATACCAAGGCGATAGCGGTTCATATTTTTATGCTGTTGCCAAAGGTGATATAGATACATTTGCCAAAGCAATGGGGGCAATCCCAATCCCTGCCCATTTAAAAGAAGAAATGTCTTGGGGTGATATAGGACAATATTATCAATATACAGCCCCAATCACAGAAGAAAATCATTTTCCTAGTATCATTCTTATCGGTCGTGACAAAAATGCCAACTCAGATGAGTTTTATTTTGGCTGCGAAGAATTTGATAGTTAATTATGATTGATTGACGGATGAGGAAAAGATGACTCATCCGCTTTTAATTTGTAAGCCTTTCCCCACTCTAACATGGCATCATGCACCTGTTTTAGACTTTGTCCAACCTCGGTTAATGTATATTCAACTCTGGGGGGAACCTCGGCATACACTTTGCGGGTTAATAACCCATTTTTTTCCATAGCTCGCAGGTGCTGAGTTAAAACTTTTTGTGATATACCAGTCAGCGATTTTTTTAGTTCACCAAAGCGCTTGGTTCCCGTAAGCAGGTCTCGCACAATTAAAACTTTCCACTTATCACCTATTAACATTAATGTTATTTCAACGGGGCAAATAGGCAAATCATTATTTAATTTAATCATTAATCCTTAAAATTCAAAAATAGTTTCAAAAAAGTTACTATAGCACTATTTGGTACCTACTTTACAGTAGAAACGTTAAAGACTAATCTAAAACCATTCTTATATCATGTTAATCCTTAAACGATTAAAAGGAGTAAAGTATGAAAATAGCAGTCATTGGTGCGAGTGGTAAAACAGGGCAACTTTTAGTCAAAGAGGCGATTTCACGAGGGCATGATGTTACCGCAATAGTGCGCAAAGCGAGTCAACCGCTCGATCCCAAAGCAAATGTGCTAATTAAAGATCTGTTCGAATTAACCTATACTGATTTAAAACCCTTTGATGTGATTATCGATGCATTTGGTACTTGGGCACTGGAATTACTGCCGTTGCATCAAACCAGTTTAAAACATTTAACTGATATCTTGAGCGGTAAAACAAATCGCCTATTAGTGGTTGGGGGAGCAGGCAGTTTATATGTTAATCCACAGCATTCACTACGTTTGGTTGATTCACCTGATTTTCCTGAGGCATTTAAACCATTAGCCACCAATATGGCCAAAGCACTTGATGCGCTTAAAAAATGTGAAAATGTGCAATGGACTTACTTAAGCCCTGCCATTGAGTTTAACGCTAATGGCGAAAGGACAGGGCATTATATTATAGGGGGCGAAGAAGTGTTATTTAACAGCAAAGGAAAAAGCCAAATTAGTTATGCCGATTATGCCATTGCCATGATTGACGAAGCAGAAACAGCTAAACATATTAAACAACGCTTTACTGTGGCTACCGAATGATATTTTTAAAATTCAGTTGCTAAGCTTTTCAAAGCAGAAATAAGTGTTTATTTTTTATAATAATTAATAAAATATCCCAACAAAAATATTCAACGCTTATTATTTTGGTGGTTGGATTTGGCTTGGGATATTTTTAACGAAAAGCTAATCTATATTAACACCATAAACAAAAAAGTTGATAAAAAGATTGATAGTTTTGTCAAAAAGTTTCAGGTAACTATGTGTTTCAGTATAAAAATAGATGATTAATATGTAACTATCCCCTAAAATAGTACAGCAAAAAAGTAGAAAATTATCTATGATAAAAGTAAAAGGGGATTTAATTATGAAAAAAATGACTGAACATCAAATCGTCGCTATTTTAAAAGAAGCTGAAGCAGGTATTCCTGTCAAGGAACTCTGCCGTAAATATGGCATGGGTAATTCAACTTTTTATAAATGGCGGGAAAAATACGGCGGAATGGAAACTTCGGATATCAAACGCTTAAAAGAGCTGGAGGCTGAAAACCGCAAACTTAAGCAGATGTTTGCCGAGCTTAGCTTAAAATCACAGCTTCAGGAAGAAATCATAAAAAAGCTTTAGTGCCCACAAAGGCACGTAAAACGTGGGCACAGCAACTACAACAAAATCATTCAGTTACTATTGCTATGAGTTGTGCCATTGTTGGCTTAAGCCGTTGTGCTTACTATTATCAACCTAAGTTACAGGATGATTCGGTGATTGTTTCGGTATTGAATGCTATCACAGACCGGCATTTACGCTGGGGCTTTCCTAAATGCTTTAATCGTATCAGAAAGCTCGGCTATCAATGGAACCATAAGCGTGTTTATCGGGTGTATTGTGAATTAAAGCTTAATCTCAGAGTAAAACGAAAAAAACGCATTCCTCCACGATGCCCGGAAAAGCTATTG
>NZ_LZHR01000097.1:0-1416 GCF_001690675.1 Gilliamella sp. Occ4-3 | reverse complement strand
CCCGCCATTTATAAAAAGTTGAATTACCCATGCCATATGTACGGCAGAGTTCCTTGACAGGAATACCTGCTTCAGCTTCTTTTAAAATAGCGACGATTTGATGTTCAGTCATTTTTTTCATAATTAAATCCCCTTTTACTTTTATCATAGATAATTTTCTACTTTTTTGCTGTACTATTTTAGGGGATAGTTACACAACTTGTTTGATTTCTATTTCAGATATATCTGTAGAATTAGAAATATTAACCAACAGCTTGGCAACTGATAAATAAAAATTCAATAAAATCAATGCTGTACCTGATGATTTTTATATCACCTAAAAAGACTTGTTTATTGAGCAATTTTTAAAAAACTACACTTGCTTTTTTCTTAAATCAGCGTTTAGATATAACAGTGATAAGCATTGGGTTTGTCACTAATTTATTAGGAGGACTTATAATGGTACAAAAATTTTCTCCATATGGTAGTGATGTTTCGTCTGGCACTTATAAGTGCGCTGACTGTGGCTATATTTATTCTAACCAAAGTAAGAAATCGTTACCTCCTTGCCCTGATTATAATAAAAAACCGCACAGCAAAAATGGTTGGTATATTATGTCTGGACAGGGTGATTCAGTTAAAGATCCTCATCCACATAAAAAGTAATTTTATTCAGTTAATGCTATTAAAAGGTAGCCAATATGGTTACCTTTTTTGATTGTATCGATTTAAAATGATATTTTTGAGTTGTCAGCAATTAATTGTGACGTATGTATAACAATATGACTATTAAGCATAAATATCAATTCTTTCATATGGTTGTTTTATAAACCGCTTATTTTGTTGTGAATTTATTTGATTTGTTTTTCATTTAGATGTTTTTTATAATAAAATCAATATGACTATTAAATCTAAAAGTAAGGAATATTGAAGTGAAAAAGCTAATGAAATTGGCAGTGTTACTTTCTGCTCTTTTTACAATTTCGAATGCATATAGTGCTGAATTACCACCATCAGCAAACATAACTAAAGCTTTTGCCGATAGTGCAAAAAGGTCGATATTAGGTGAAGGTGGCGAATTTCCGGTTAAAGTGGATGCGGGTTATGAAATAACTAACATTTTTGGTAACCTTAATAATATTGTTTTTGAATATAATATGCCGACCGATAGCCAAAGTGTATCAATAGTAGACATTACAGAAAATATCAGGCTTGGGCTTAATGCTCAATTTTGTAATAAGCAAGACGTGATTGAAGTATTACGTGCTTATGATATTCGGTTTTTATTTCGTTTTCAATTCAATGATGATCGTAATGTGCCAGCAACGTTATCAATAGATGAAATTTGTAAAGAACAAAAATAAATAGGTTAAATTTATAGCTATTATTGACACCTTATTTTGATATTATTATGTATAAAATGATTTTATAAGGCTT
>NZ_LZHR01000096.1:0-22296 GCF_001690675.1 Gilliamella sp. Occ4-3 | reverse complement strand
TGTTTAATAAACTAATATACCGCTATAAAAATTAAGTTAAGTATTTGATGTATAAAAATCAGGGCTGAGCATTTAACAATGTTCAGTTTTTTTGATAATTATTAATAACAGTAATTTATAATAGCAATTGACACAGTTTTTTCTAGCAACCTTTCCAATCGCCGTCATGGGTAATTAATCTACAATAACAAGTTTTTTCGGCAAATAAAATTTAATGAGTAATTAAAATTTTTTGCCTTGCTACTATAACCAGACATTTTAAAGTACCCTGTTGTACCACGCCTAAAACGGTTATTTTCGAAAAATGTGTTACTCTAATTTAAGTATAAACAGACTGTTTGCTTTCATAGTCCAATCTATATTTTTAATTAAAATCGAAAACTTATAGATTAATTTTTTTTATTATTGTGACTTTATTTTTCAAGAAAAGCGCTTTTATTATTTAATAACAGTCGTTTAATAACAACTGGTTAATAACAAAAGCGCAAATTTTTAAATCTTATTAGTCGGGGCGTTTTTTGGTTTTAAGTTTTTAAAGCTTAAGGCTAACTGGTTTTGCCAGCCGATGCTCCATTGAGCAGCGGCTTAGTTCTTGGCTAGATTGTCCTTGATTAACGCCATAAATATCCCTGTGCTTTAAAACTGAACTAACCACTAAAACGTGCAAATAGCAGAAGCATCATAAATCCCATAAGATCCAGTAACCACGCCTTCGTATACAAGAAACGGATTATTTCCCATTATATCACTCGTCCAATGCTGGAATCCGAGATCAGCATCGGTATATTCAAGCAGTACGCCCCACTCGGTAAATAAACCTGCGCCTATTCGTCTCTGAGAATTATTACCTATTGATAAAGGAGCCGCGCCATTTATGTCTTCTACACATGGAAAATGATCATCTATACCACATTTCGCATTAGTTAAATCGCTTATCCGAGGCAGACGATAACCTATACTATTACACCAAGATTCTTGCTCAGAAAATGTCCCTAACTTGTTTCCTCGTGCAACAAACCACTGCTTTAACTTAAATCCATATTTCACTACCACATTACCACTACTATCTCGACCCTCTAATTTAAATACCTGTGGTAAATCTGGCACGGCAATTCGACCTGGACTATCTGATTCTTTTTGACTATCACTTGCCGCTGGCCCTGTCAACTTAACGCGCGTTACAATTTTCTCAACACCCCCATTAGTAACCGCTTCTTTCGTTACTGTCGCTGTGATTCCCCCAAGTGTAACTGGCGACCAAGTCAACTGACTTTCATCTACTCCTCCTATGAGTAAATCAAAATATAAATTATGCGCACCTGTGGTCGGGAAATTTAGGTTGTATAAATCAGGATTAGTTGATTGAACGAAAAATCCGTCCTTATAATTCCATATGTCACCTAGACCATCCAGACCACCAACGAGATTTGGCTTTACAGAACAGATTTGAGGGGGGGTATTTGGACTAATGTAATACGTTACCGAACCTCCTTCGAGTATACTATAAGATGGGTCACCATACATAGTAAATAAACCAACAAGTGGACTATCTAATTTCACTGCATAAGGTGCACCACATATCGTTAATCTACTATCATTATTACGATCAGAATTAATCCATTGACCATTTTTATCCAAGATAGACAAAGTGATACCCCCACTTGCCATTATAAGATCTCCATCATCATCTCGCAATTTACCTTGTGCTACCAACTCTTCCGCCAACTCATCCATAGTGATCATCTCTCTTGATGGCGGAACTATTATATTAATATTACCCCAAGTATACTCTACAGGTACCTTAATTGTTGCTGTCGGTGATGAGGGATTATTTTGTGGTGTAAATGTCCGACCGTCCGATAACTTAATAGCTAATAAGCTATCTATATTAGTCTCTTTAGTGACACCATCATCAAGCGTTAAATAGGGGGCTGTGCCTTGAATGGTATTTGATGTAGTGGCCGATAACGCTTGCGATTCCAATGAATACGGCAATAACAACAACAGCGCCAGTACCAATTGAATTTTTAAAAATGATTTTGTAGATAATTTCAGAGATATAAATAAGTTTTGAGCAAACACTCGCCGAATAAAATTATTCGATAAATTTAAGACATAGGCTTGCCAAGTCTTGTGACAAAAATGATATTGCATTACGATTCATCCATCAAGTACATTGTTTTATTGTTTTGTTTTATTTTATATTTATTAGCTTGTTAAATAAGCTTGTTTTCCTAAATCGATGGAAGTATAGCCGTTAAAAAAATAGTTGGCTAGTTCTTGAGCTTACTTTTTTGTAAAGAAATGTAAAGATAGAAATGATTCAGCTTTAGCAATAAGTCAATTTTTTAGCAAAATATAATGTTAAGTTTATGATAAATTAACTTTTTATTTTTAATACTTAATATCACTACTAACCGCCAAAACACAAAACCGCCAGTTTGGCGTGTTAACCTAACTTAGTGATCATGCATTTTGATGTTGTGATAAGACAAGCATATTAACCTTGATAGCGCTGTAAGTATGTCTCCCCTAAAATTTCTTAGGTAGATAATTGATTTTATTAAAGTTTTTAAATTTCGTTTTTTAATAAAATCAAGCGTTTATTCAATTTAAACAAGTCAATGCTTTAGCTTTCTATCTTCATCTTGCAAAATTCACTCATCTAGTTTACTTTACTGGCACACTGAAAATTAAATAAATGATTAGAGCGTAAACATGACGATATCATTTAAAGAGCAGCAACAGCAAATTAGCTTTGTTAAGCAATTTTTTGCTGATCAACTTGCCGAGCGTTTATCACTGATCGAAGTGCAAGCTCCGTTACTAAGTAAAGTTGGCGATGGTATTCAAGATAATCTGTCAGGTACCGAGCACGCAGTACAAGTTAAGGTAAAAGCAATACCTAATGCACAATATGAAGTGGTACATTCACTAGCTAAATGGAAACGTAAAATTTTGAGTGATCACCATTTCGAAGTTGGCGAAGGAATCTACACTAATATGAAAGCATTACGCCCAGACGAAGATCAACTTTCGCCAATTCATTCAGTTTATGTTGATCAATGGGATTGGGAAAAAGTAATTCGCCCAGAAGATCGCAATTTAACTTATTTAAAACAAACGGTCGAAAATATTTATGCAGCCATTAAAGCGACCGAAAAAATCGTTTCACAGCAGTATCATCTTTCACAATTTTTACCCGAATCTATTACCTTTATCGATAGCGAGCAGTTATTAAAACGCTATCCAAATTTATCCCCAAAAGAGCGTGAAAACGCAATAACTAAAGAACTTGGGGCTGTGTTTTTAATTGGTATTGGCGGTAAATTATCAAATAATGAAAAGCACGATGCTCGTGCACCTGATTATGATGATTGGAGCAGTGAAAACGATTTAGGATCTAATGGCTTAAATGGCGATATTTTAGTGTGGAATCCAATTTTGCATAGAGCATTGGAAATTTCATCAATGGGGATTCGCGTCAATCCTGAAACATTAAAACGTCAATTAAAACTAACAAATGACGAAGATCGTTTAGAGCTTGCTTGGCATAAAGCATTAATTAATGGTGATTTGTTGCAAACCATTGGTGGTGGAATTGGGCAATCGCGTTTGGTTATGTTACTTTTACAACAAAAACACATTGGTCAAGTACAATCAAGCGTATGGAACGAAGACGTCAAAGCAAATTACAGCCATTTGCTTTAGTCACAAACATACAAATATAGGGCATTACGCCCTATTTTTCTGCAAAATTACAAATTAATTTTTGACGGGTAATTTACCTTCGGCTGGTGTTGATTCGGTTGGGGGGGTTGTTGATGGTTTTGCTTTACTGTTCTCAGTTTCCTCTTTTGTATTAGCTGGCTGAGTTTGTGTTTGTGTTTGCGTTGCAAAACCATCCAAACGAACATAAACAATACGTTGTTGACCACGATCGCATGAACCAACAATTTTACCTTCGATTTGTTGTTCTGATTTATCAGATGGTTCAAGTTTTAACTGAAATTGTGAAGGTTCAACACCGTTATTTTTGATTTTTTCAGCAATATTAGCACTAATTTCATCACAATTTGAAGCTACTGCCAACATGGGTAAACTAAGTAAAAATACACCGATTAATTTTTTCATTTTCTTTCCCTTTTGACGGTTATTTGATTTTTGGATGCATTATAAAACTATCTATTAGTCTGTCTATCTTCTTTTAAGATGTACTTAAAAATAATCTGCTAGCTTAATTGCCAGTTTCAAAAAACTATCATTTTGTCGATAATATTAAAGTAAATCGATTAACTTGATTTATTCACTGTACAATTTGATAAGTATTTAACAAACCTGTTAATAACTCAATAACATTTTAATTATTAAACATTTTTTAGCTGACTAAATATTAATCTGTACAATTTTCGATTTAATTTGATAACAAAAAAAATCTTTTTTGCAATTCTTGTTGAAATTTACTATCAACTCCAACAACAAAAATGCTATCCCAAAAGCAATAATTTAAACGCAACTAATTACCTGTTACATAATGCTCTTAATAAATTATAGAGCAGTAAAAAAGGCAATTAACCCAAAAATTACGCCTGGTGAATTAGCAATTGCTAGTGGCCAATCTTTCTTTTCTTGTAGCAGGCCATAACAGACCCAAAGCGAGCAGTTAATGGAAGCGGCTAATGGTTGAATTGGATTTGTTTTCAATCCATGCAAATTATCGATGATTTGTGGAATATAAGAAACATACATCCCTAATGACGCCACTGTAGCGATAATACCCAAAATACGAAAAGCCTTAGATGAAAGATACAAAATAGTCTCCTAATATCGTTTATGGTTTTCACCTGATGCTTGTAATTATAACGATTCAGAATAGTGGCAGTAAACTAACATATTTGGTTCAATGGTAAAGTAAAATAAAAAAAAGGTAAGTAATTAGCCAATTTTTGATTAAGCCATAATGTTATTTATAAGTGATTTTACATTTATTCATAATGTTATAAAAATTTGTCATTTGTTAGCATTGCGTTACAAAAGCAAATAACAAGAAAAAACTAATTTCAATAATTGGTTAAAAGGTGATATTTTGCTCAATTGCCTATTGAGCTTTTTTGAGTGTGGTTTATTTACGGATAATTAAAAAAGGGGGCTTAAGATATTTATTCACTTTATGACTTAATAACTACTGAATAAACCTGTTGATAACTACGTAACAACATGATTATTAACGTATTTATTGAAAAGATTAAATATTAAACGACCATAAAATTAATTTTATTTTATCTAAAAAAGCAAGTGTTTTTATCATTTTTTTGAGATTATTTGCTGTTCAAAATGCCCATAACTTAATCTAATTGTCCCTAAGTTATCACCAAAGTCAGTCCCTTGCGATACCGTTACACCTTTTGATAACAGTTGGTTAAGTAAGGCTAATTCCTGCGCTACCGTTTTTACAGGTAAATGCGCATATAAATGAAAGCCACCTAGTGGAGGTTGATAAGTAATCTCACCACCGAAATAGCAATCCAACCAATACATTAACTGCTCTGCTCTGCTTTGTAACGTTTCCCGTAGCTGTTGTTGATGGACAGTGTGATGATGCTGTAGATATTCTTGAGCTAATAATTGCGGCAATATACTTAACCCCGAATCAATGTGTTGCCGAATATTGGACAGATTTTTGATAATATTACGCGGTGCTACCATCCACCCAATACGGATATTTCCCCCTATATATTTTGATAGCGATCCTAAATAGATAACTTGATTATGCTGATCCCATTTTTTTATGGGCAATACTGGCAAATTAGGTTTAAACGCTAAACTGCTATAGGCATCATCCTCAACAATACCAATACATTGCGAACGGCAAAATGCAAGAATTTCCTGTTTTCGTTTATTACTCATAACAAAGCCCATTGGGTTTTGAAATATAGGATTCAAAAATAACCATTTTATTTGATGTTGTTGTACGCAATTTGCTAGGCTTTCAAGAGTAATACCTTCATTATCACATTCAATACCATATAAACGTAATCCAGCAGCCTGAAACAAAGGTAAGGAGTAAAAATAGGAAGGAGATTCAATTCCAACTGTATCACCTGGCTTAAGTAAACCCTGTGTAATAAGAAATAACGACTGTTGCGTGCCCGATGTAATTAAAATTTCGTTAATATCAACTTGCATAGAAAACTGCGTTTGCATGTAAGTTGCAATTTGAGCTTTAAGCGATGGTAAACCTAATTGTAATGCATCGCTGTTTTTTTCATGCATAATCAATTCATTTAACGAGGTATTAGGTAGCTGTAGTTTGGGAATTAAATTGGTTGGCAAATCACCATTAGCCAGATCGCAAATATGCACTTGTTGCGCACGTACTTGTGCCACTTTTTGTTGATAAAATGATTTTTTATCTCGATAAAAATGGGCAGGTAAACGCCAATTGATCGATGAATAAGTTTGTACGCCCCATTTTTTATTATTGACATAAGTACCACTGCCTCGACGTCGAATTAGTATGCTTCGTTCAGTCAACAGCTCCAATGCATGTACTACAGTTGAGCGGTTAATCTGTAACATTTTAGCTAGCTCCCTTTCTGAAGGTAACTTTTCGCCAGCAATCAAAATTCCTTGCTCAATATAATGTTCAATTAAGTGAGTCAATTGTTGAAAAAGTGAGCCTTCAAATTGGGTTAGTTTTTGTTTTTGCCACATATTTTATTTTTAAATACTTGTTTTTTTTGAAAATACATTAAAAATCAAATAAAATCAATAGTCTACCTGATCGATTTTTATAGTAACACCAATAAACCTAAAATTGGATGGTTTTATTATAGTCCAATTGGCTGTTTCGTCTAACTGTTTCTTTTTGAATAATACTTTTCAAACAAGGCCAATTTTCAACTAGGAGTAAAAAATGAATCAAATTACAGGAACACAGACCGTTAAACGTGGTATGGCACAAATGCAAAAAGGTGGCGTAATCATGGATGTTGTTAATGCTGAACAAGCTAAAATTGCCGAACAAGCTGGTGCAGTTGCGGTAATGGCTTTAGAGAGAGTACCGTCAGATATTCGAGCTGCTGGTGGTGTCGCTCGAATGGCAGATCCTACTATTGTTGAACAAGTCATGAATGCAGTTAGTATACCTGTCATGGCTAAGGCACGTATTGGCCACATTGTTGAAGCACGTATTTTAGAATCAATGGGGGTTGATTATATTGACGAAAGCGAAGTACTAACCCCAGCCGATGAACAGTACCATCTTCTAAAAGATGAATTTACCGTGCCTTTTGTTTGTGGCTGTCGTGATTTAGGTGAAGCACTACGTCGAATTGGTGAAGGAGCATCAATGTTACGTACCAAAGGCGAACCAGGAACAGGGAATATTGTTGAAGCTGTTCGCCATATACGTAAAGTCAATGAGCAAATCCGTTTGGTAACAGGAAAATCAAAAGATGAGCTAATGACTTTTGCTAAAGAAATTGGCGCACCTTATGAACTTGTATTACAAGTAAAACAACTAGGTAAGTTACCAGTTGTGAATTTTGCCGCTGGTGGCGTTGCGACCCCTGCCGATGCAGCACTTATGATGCAACTAGGTGCTGATGGTGTTTTTGTTGGATCGGGCATTTTTAAATCTCAAAATCCAGAAAAATTTGCCAAAGCCATTGTGCAAGCTACTACTTATTTTGATGATTATCCACGATTAGCCGAATTATCAAAAGGATTAGGCGAAGCCATGAAAGGCATTGAAATCAGCACACTTGCTCAATCAGAAAGAATGCAAGATCGAGGTTGGTAATGGCAAAATCATCCAAACTAAGCAATGTTAAGTACATTGGTGTGCTCAACTTACAAGGAGCAGTTAGTGAGCATATTTTGATGCTAAATAGTATTGATAATGTACAAGCAACACTAGTTCAGAAACCGGAACAATTAGCTAATTTAGATGGTTTAATCATTCCCGGCGGAGAGTCGACCACAATTAGTCGATTAATTAAACAAAATGGGCTTTTAGCGCCCATTCAACAATTTGCCAAACAAGGCAAAGGAATTTTAGGTACTTGTGCTGGGCTAGTGCTTTGTGGCAAAACGACAACTCATAACGAGGTCAAATTATTAGATTTGATGGATATTTGCGTTGAACGCAATGGTTTTGGTCGACAAATTAACAGCTTTGAGACAATGTTAGAGATACCAAATATTGGTGAGCAAATTCCAGCAGTATTTATTCGTGCGCCTTATATTGCCAAAGCCGGTGAGCAAGTCAATCAGCTAGCTTTTATTGATAATCATTGTGTGATGGCACAGCAAGATAATATTTTGGTTTGCTCATTTCACCCCGAACTAACCGCCGATAATCGAATTATGCATTACTTTGTTGAAAAATGTTGTAATTAATTGATTAATATTTATTTTATGTTATTGATAATGGATTATTAATGACTAGCTTAAGTGTTCTATAAAATTTTTGAACACAGCTAATAACCATAGCCAGCCATTCTGTCAGTAGACACCTATTGCTCTCGTCTGAGGGCTTTTTTAATTTATATGGCACCTACTCAGCGGTAAGCCTAGCCAGGCGAGGGACATTCAGAAACATATTTTTCTAAACCGCCTACTCGGCGGTAAACGTTAACATAACAACAACGCAATTAAGCTCCTTTTTCTAAACCGCCTACTCGGCGGTAAACACTCGTCAGAAAGTTACGAAAAATACGAACGATTTCTAAACCACCTACTCGGCGGTAAACTTTGCTTGACTTTGATAATGTTAATTGAAAACTTTCTAAACCACCTACTCGGCGGTAAACATGGTCAATACTAGGGAAAGGACTGAGTTTTCTAAACCACCTACTCGGCGGTAAACTTAAAAGTCGGCGCAGAACGATAGTGATCGACTTTCTAAACCACCTACTCGGCGGTAAACAATACCGATTTTCAACTTGCTAATTTTAGATTTTTCTAAACCACCTACTCGGCGGTAAACGCAGTATGTAGACTATAAATCCTGATAAATAATTTCTAAACCACCTACTCGGCGGTAAACTAGAAACCGATATAATATAAACCTTGTTTCGCAAAAGACAAATAGGATTTTTGCTTTTGAAAACCCTTTTTTTTAGAGCTTTTTTAGTGTGTTGTTTTTATTTGATTTTATTTATTGTTAAAAAAAAGGGTTAGCAATAGTTTGATCTTTTTAAAATGAGTGAAATTATCTGTTCAAAAATTCATTTCTTAACTCACCATCCAAATTATTTAAAATTTTCAAACTTTCACTAATAACCATTTGGCTTTAACAACTAAGATTAAATATGAGTATTAATATGAATTAATACAAATAAATCCCTTTAGTTTGCCGCTTCAAGCCGATAACTGTTATAATCTTTGCTATTATTTTCAATGTTGGATCACCTACTATGTATATCATCTACGGTATCAAAAACTGCAACACAATGAAAAAAGCTTTTACTTGGCTTGATGATCATCATGTAAGCTATCAATTTCATAATTATAAAACCGATGGGCTTTCAGAAGAGCTATTGGATGCTTTTTTACAATTGATTGATTGGCAAAGCTTGCTCAATACACGGGGTACTACTTGGCGTAAGTTAAATGAATCTGTTCGTGCTGAGGTTAATAATACTCAAACAGCTAAAAAGATTATGTTAGCCAATCCATCTATTTTAAAACGCCCTCTGCTTATCGATGGGAAGCGTGCATTGTTGGGTTTTTCAGAGGAACTTTATTCACAATTTATTTCGCAATCTAAATAAAAATCGAGACCACTATGACTGAACCTGTTATTGCACTGACTCAAGCACTCATCGCCGAAAAATCAATCAGTCCTGACGATAAAAATTGTCAAAAAATGATTATTGAACGGCTAAAACCGCTCGGTTTTACTATTGAAGAAGTTAATATTGGAAAGACCAAAAACTTATGGGCTTATCATGGCGAAGCTAACAGCAAAACCTTAATGTTTGCAGGACATACCGATGTCGTACCTGCTGGTGATGAAAGCAAATGGCTTTATCCGCCATTTTCGCCAACCATTGATGAACAAGGCGTGCTTTATGGACGTGGTGCATCTGACATGAAAAGTGGCGTTGCTGCCATGGTTTGTGCGGCTGAAGATTTTATTAAGCAACATCCAAATCACGCTGGGCGAGTAGCTTTTTTAATTACATCAGACGAAGAGGCCGATGCAACCGATGGCACTGTTAAGGTTGTCGATTTGCTAATGAAGCGTCAAGAACGTGTTGATTATTGTATTGTGGGTGAACCGTCAAGCGATGCTGTACTTGGCGATCAAATTAAAAACGGTCGCCGTGGTTCACTAACAGCTAATTTAGTTGTGCATGGTATTCAAGGTCATGTGGCCTATCCTCAACTTGCCGATAACCCTGTCCATCGCTTTGCTCCTGCATTAAATGAACTAGTTAGCACTGTTTGGGATGAAGGCAATCAGTATTTTCCTCAAACAACTATGCAAATTGCCAATATTAATGGCGGTACAGGTGCTGAAAACGTTGTGCCAGGTGATCTAAGTGTGCAATTTAACTTTCGCTATAGTAGTGAATTAACTGATACGATAATTAAAGCGCGCGTTGAGCAGATTTTACAAAAACATAATTTGAACTATACGTTATCTTGGCGATTATCAGGACATCCTTTTTTAACACCACAAGGCGATTTAACTAACGCTGCTGCAAGTGCTATTAAGGAATTTACCAACATTGATACCAAGCTATCGACCAGCGGCGGTACTTCAGATGGACGCTTTATTGCTAAGATGGGCTGTCAAGTGATCGAACTAGGCGTATTAAATAAGACTATTCACAAAGTCAACGAAAACGCCAACTGCAAAGATATAATTACCTTAACTGCAATTTATAACCGCATATTAGAAAAATTACTGTTGGTATAATTGTGGCACAATTGTTGTTGACCTAGCAACTATAACTTGGCGATTGCGATTTTAACCTAAGAGGAAGTACGATGGAGTGGCTTAAAGATTACTGGTGGATAATTGTGGTTATTTTAATTGGGATTTTTATTAATACCATTAAGGCGCTGAATCGACTAAGTTATAAAGCGTATCTTGAAAAAAAGAAAGGGATAAAACCTATCCCTTATCAAGATGATGACGACGATTGGCCATCAACAAATTCGACGAAGAAAAAATAACCCTCTGCTTAACGAAAGTCTTGGCTACTACTGTCACATAAGGCTTGATGACGGTAGCGATCAACCCACATTGCCGTTGCGCCACATACCGCAATAGGCATAACAATTAAATTAAGCAATGGTACCATGGTAAAAAAGCTGACTATCATACCAAAAGTTAAATTATCTACCCGATCTTGCTTGAGTAATTCACGCATACGGTGAAAAGTAATTTTGTGGTTATCAAAGGCATAATCAGCATATTGGATATTAATTTGCCAAGCGGTAAATAAAAACCAAACCACTGGCGTTACTGATTGCCCAATAACAGGAATAAAATAAGTTAGCAGTATCGGAATTGCCCATAATAAATAGTTAAGTAGTTTTTGTAGTTCACGTTTAAAAATACGAGGAAGATCCTTAATAAGACTTATCCACGACATATCTGCTGCGGGGATCCCCGTTAACTGTGCTTCAACCTGTTCAGCTAACAAGCCATTAAACGGAGCTGCTATGATATTGGTTACCGTACTAAAGAAATAACAAAACAAAATAACCAACGCTAAAATAACAATAAAAACAATAATATATCCAAGCCAATGTAACCAACTTGGCATATACGACACTCCCCAATCAACCATGCCCGAGATAGCCGTAAAGAACCAATAAAATAATGCTGACATAATCACAACATTGGCAATTAATGGTAAAAAAACAAATCGCTTAATACCTGGACTAAATGCCAATGACCAACCTTTAAAAAAATACTCAATACCTGTCGTGGGTTGATTTTTTGGATTTTGAGTTTGTTTTTTTGAATGGCGATGTTGTGCTTGGTTTTCTAATTTATTTTGCGTCACATTCGATTCCTTTTTAATTAAAACGAATTATGTTAAAACTAGTTCAGTTAAAACTAGTTAGGTAAAAATTAAGTTGAACTTAAACATGATAACTATTGTAAACATAGCCCTTGGTAACCTGCAATGATAATCAGCTATCTTTATTATTGGTTTTTTCGTCAAAAAGCATATTATTGCCATTATTTACTAACTATGAATCGCTAACTATGAATTACTAACTTGAATTGCTAACCATGTTTTGATCTCTTGCTTGATGGTTTGCATTAATGCATTTTTTCCTGCAAGTTGATATGAACTAATGAGCAAAGATTGGTTGTTTTTGCTTTTTATTAGTGCTGATAACACAGGCAATGTTAGTTGTTGCTGTGGTTGCGATTGTTGATGCGTTTGATTATAGCGAACTAATCGACACAGTGTGGCATAAGTGGCTTCAAACGGTCGATGATAGTAAGCAAACCCATTTAGTTCATCAAAATCGTAGGCGTCTAAATCTTGAGTTAATTGTGACTTATCTTTACTTTCAATCATCTCAGTAAATGGTAAATCAATAATATCTTTGAGCCAATAAACATTACGCTGTAATTTTTGTTTTAATTTAATGATTAGATTTCGTCCCGAATCGGTTAATGGCTTTAGCGCCATAACTGAATAACTACCACTATTTGCCTGTTTATGACTACTGACATGCACCAAAACAAATCCACAAGCAATCCAAAATTGGTAATTAGACGGGGTATAAGCAAAACTAACCGATAAAAAGTCGATATTCTGTGCTTTAGCATCTTCAAAGATAGTTTGCACAAGTTGCCTTGCTATATTTTGTCGCTGATAGGCACTAATAACCGCTATACGATTAATCCGAATTGAGCGCAATTTAGCCGCCTGCTGCTCACCTGCATGGGCGACTAACGACTGTGCGACCAAATTACCTTTTGGTCGACGTGTACCTTGCCACACTTCGGTTATTAAACTATCTGGCAAGTTACCTTCAACAACAGTGAGTGCGGCAGCTATTTGATTATGGTTAGCTGTTGCTTGCCAAATTGTCAAATTTTGCGCATCAAACAAGCGTCTTAAATCAACTAACGTAGTTTGGTAATGTGCTATTTTCAATAAATAAAATATCGATCTTAATATATCAACATTATTACGTTCAACTTTTGAATTTTGGATTGATGATGAGCTTACATCAAAATAATCGCCCTTTGTTAATAAACCATTAAGTAACAATCGATCGCTAAATTGCTCTAGCATATCGCCTGCCTGCCAGCGGATGGGGCTAAATAGCTCAAAATATTGATATGCTTTATTTGATAACAATTTCAACAAAAAGCCCTGTCCTGTACCCTCATACCCATCAGCAGTCGTTGTTAATAATACTCGAGTGTTATTTGCTTTAGCTAGTTTTAACAATTTTTCCAGCATGGGAAGTGGGATCATGGCAGCTTCATCAATAATTAAATAATCGGCAACAGTAATACATGATTGAGCAATTAATTCATCTGGGGCAAAAAATGGGGTATCGGGCTTAGCAAAAGCAAAAAAGGTGGTCAGTGCTGATTTATTTGGTGCTGTCACAATACAACGTTGGTAATGGCTAAATAACCCAGCTAGTGCCGATTTACCGCGTCCACGTTTAGCGACTAATACGTTAATAGGCTTAGTGCTATTTAATAATTGTTTTAAAGTTGCTTGTTGCTCGGCTAAATCACAAACGTTATCAATAATAACTTCAGGCAGGGATATCTTGGAGGATATAACCTGTTTTGATGAAATTTTAGGATAAATTGATAAACCAAATTCAGTTAAAGTCTGTATTAAATGTGCAACGAAATTAGGCACATTAATGGACATTTGGCTTTCGTTCCAGCGTAAGCTATCTTGATCATGCCAAGTAGACAGATTTTTAGGCAATAATAAAACCAATATACTACCTTTAACTAACGTGCCAACAAGCATAGCAAAGGCATCAAGATTAAATCCTACCGTTGCATCAAAAATAGCATGTCGATACTGCTGCCCCAACAACTGTTTAGTTTGATTGGGCGGTATTACATCAGAAATTAATGTATTGGGTAAATAACTAGAAAGTTCAAAGTGAGATGTAACCGTTAACCAATCACCTGAGTAATGACAAATAGTCTGGCTAAGTTGCTCGAATAACTGTGTGGCTTCACCCTGTAACACCCATAGCGTTCTTGTGCTGTTGGGATACTTGTGCATAGGTTAACTTTTTCCAATTAACAACGACAAAATACCTGCAGCAATCAGAGGACCAACAGGAATACCTTTGAAAAAAGCCACTCCAATTAGCGTACCAATAATTAAGCCATTAATAATCGTGGGGTGCGCACCAATGAGAGATATACCTCGGGTACCAAGCCACGATACTAAAATTCCAACAAAAATAGCTAATATAGATTGCCAAGTGGTAAATGATTTAGCAATATCGCCTATTTTTAACGAGCCATCAGCTAAAGGCACCATCATTGCGGCAGTTAAAATAACAATACCAATTGTTAAGCCATATTGATTTAAAAACGGAAAATAAGTGGCAAGCGGAGTTAATTTAAACAGTAACAATAACAGCACTGCAAATGTCACGGTGTTATTATGTGTTAAATAACACAGCGCCGCTAACCCCAAAAGTAGAAAAAAAGAGATATCAAACTGTGCAAACATTACAAAGGAACACCAATTCGTTTTGCCACTTCTTCATAGGCTTCAATCACACCACCCAAACCTTGGCGAAAGCGATCTTTGTCCATTTTTTTCATTGTCTCTTTTTCCCACAAACGACAACCATCAGGAGAAAACTCATCACCCAAAGTGATTTCGCCTTTAAATAATCCAAATTCGAGTTTGTAATCAACCAATATTAGTCCTGCTTTATCAAACAAATCAGTCAAAATGGTGTTAATTTTAAAGCTAAGTTCTTTCATTCTAGCAAGTTGATCATCGCTAGCCCAACCGAAAGCCTTGCAGTGTGATTCATTAACCATTGGATCATGCAATGCATCGTTTTTTAGAAATAATTCAAACGTAGGAGGATTTAAAACTTTACCTTCTTCAACCCCTAAACGTTTAACTAAAGAACCCGCGGCTCGATTACGTACCACACACTCAACAGGTACCATTTGCAACTTTTTAACTAGCACTTCATTGTCAGATAATAAGGCTTCAACTTGAGTTGGAATGCCAGCTTCGCGCAATTTGCTCATAATAAAATAGTTAAATTTATTATTAACCATGCCTTTACGATCTAACTGTTCAATACGCAAGCCATCAAATGCCGATGTATCATTACGAAACTCAAGAATTAATAAATCAGAGTTTTCGGTGGTATATACTGTTTTAGCTTTACCACGATAAAGCTCAGCCAACTTTTTCATGTTTATAACCTTATATCAATTGCCAATAAATAATTAAGGAGCTATTCGCTCCTTAAATTCCAAACTTACTCTTGATTTGCACCGCTTACGGCTGTTGCTGGTTTTTTGCCTTCGGTATTTTCTTTTTCAGCCTCTTTATCTTGTGCTTTTCGTGGTACAGCCCGAACTGAATCAGGTGCAACATCATCCATTATGTCATTGAATAAACTTACAACATAGCGTTGCACTTCAATTGGTTGCGAAATTAAATCTTCAGTACCACGGGTTAATGAGGTGATTGAAATGGTGATTGTTTCAGTATCGCCAACCAAGTTTCGTGTCATTGAATAAGTGGCTTCAACGGCTCGATTTTCGTCTGCACGCACCATAAAGGCTTTATTGGTTTTAATGCTGTTATTATCACGGCTAGCGATAAAGATATTTTTTTTATTTAGGCTATTAGGAATACGATCCCAGACATTATTGCTTAATGGCACATTAAAAGTGACCGAACCGTTATTATAAATCGCAAATGCATCTTGAATAGTTGGGATCGGTAAAATAGGCGGTCTTATATCAAGTTTTTTACCTAATTCGCCTTTAACCTCAGTTTTAACAACATAAAAATCGCCACTTTCCGCAGGCACCGAAACACCTTCAGGAATAATTAACGGTTTTAACGTAGGTGATTTAAGGTAATCTTCATTACCTTCAACTTCACGCTTATAATTTTGATCACTACCACAGCCAACAATAAATAAAGAAGTCACAACGGTTAAAACAGCTGTTTTTTTAATGACGTTACCTTTAAATAAGGTTAAGTTTAATGTTCTGTTTAATGTGCTATTTAACATAAATATCTGCTTTTAAAATTAAAGGTTATATTACAATAAATTTGCGTCTTTTAACGCTTGTTCAACCGCAGGAATTGACGATGTGCTCAATGAGACCATTGGTAATCTAATTGTTGCATTTTGCATTAAACCTAATCTTGCACAAGCCCACTTAGCTGGTGTTGGGTTGGGTTCAATGAACAAATTGTGATGTAAAGCCATTAAAGTATCGTTTAAATTGCGGGCTTCTTGAATTTGATTATTAGTCGCAAGCTGACAAACTGTAGCAACCGCCTTAGCTGCAACATTAGCTGTAACAGAAATAACGCCATCGCCACCTAAAATCATAAAATCTAAAAAGGTTGAATCATCGCCACTCAATAATTTAAAATCAGCTCCAACCAATTTGCGAGTAGGATAAACTCTTGATAAATCGCCTGTTGCATCTTTTAATGCAACAATATTTTTAATTTTAGCTAAACGCCCAACAGTTTCAGGCTTGATATCACTACTCGTACGGCCTGGTACATTATATAAAATCTGTGGCAACTCCGTACTTTCGGCAATAGCTTTAAAGTGCTGATACATACCTTCTTGTGTCGGTTTATTATAATAAGGTGCAACCGTTAAACAGCCTACGACGCCAATATTTTCGACCTTACTGGTTAATTCTATAGCCTCCTTCGTTGCGTTTGCGCCTGTGCCAGCAATAATGGCAATGCGCCCATCAGCATAGTCAATTGTTCTTTTAATTACATCAATATGCTCGTGGTGATCAAGTGTTGCTGATTCGCCTGTTGTACCAACCGAAACAATACCCGATGTTCCATTTGCAATATGATATTCGACCAATTTTTTTAAGCTTACGTGGTCAACGTTTCCTTTTGTATCCATGGGAGTAACAAGTGCGACCAGACTTCCTGTAAACATAAAATGACCTCTCATATAATTGGTTTATAACACAACGTAAAGAATAAAAATCTGCGGATAAGTATGCGATATTTCTAGACTAAATTCAACTTTTGTTATACAGGATTATCAATATCGACAAAAATAACCTCAACACCGTAACAGCTCGCTAACCATTCACCCAATTTTTTAATACCGTAACGTTCGGTAGCATGGTGTCCAGCAGCATAAAAATTAATACCATATTCGCGTGCAATATGGATAGTGCGTTCAGACACTTCGCCAGTAAAAAAAGCATCCACTCCCATTAATGCTGCTTGTTCAATATAATCTTGCCCTCCACCACTACACCATGCAATACGATTAATAACTTGTGGAGCATTATCTCCACAAAATAGTACGCATTGTTGGTTATTGTGTAATACTTGCTCAAGTTGGTGTTTAAATTGTAAAGCAGTAAGTGGCTTGTTTAATGTACCAGTAAAAAGCAGATCGGTAATGTCATTGCGTTTATCGACTGAAATACCCAATAAATTAGCCAGTTCAATATTGTTGCCCAAAACAGCATGACCATCTAATGGCAAGTGATAACCATATAAATTAATATCGTTAGTTAACAGTGTTTTAATCCTTTGATATTTAATACCTGTAATGGTTTGTGGTTCACTCTTCCAAAAATAACCATGATGAACCAGAACTGCGTCAGCTTTTAATTCAACCGCCTTATCTAACAATAACTGGCAAGCGGTCACGCCTGTGACAATTTTATTCACTTGCTTGCGCCCCTGCACTTGCAATCCATTTGGCGCATAGTCACGATAACGACTAATTTGTAGTTCGTTATTAATAATCTGTTCTAATTCAAAGTTGTGCATTATTCGCTCAATTTTAATATTATTTAATGATAATTGATGATTATAATCACTTTAACCAATAATCGCACCTACTCATTGGTTTAATGTAATTTGAATAAAACTACTGTATTGGCTTTTTACAAAGATTAACAAATTGAATACAAACTCTTGTAGCCAATGCTAGGCGAACTGGTTAAAAGATGGCATAATAACACCTTTTTTGATAGATAAGAAAAATTAACGTGCCAAACGCCAAATTATGTGAACGCTTTCGTGGGTTTTATCCTGTTGTAATTGATATTGAAACGTCTGGATTCGATCCAAAACTCAACGCTATTTTAGAAATCGCCGCTATCACCTTAAAGATGACCCCAGATGGTTGGCTAGAGCCAGAACAATCCTTACAATTTAATGTCAATCCATTTAGTGGTGCAATTTTAGAACCAGCAGCCCTTGCTTTTAATGGCATCGATCCTGATAATCCACTTCGTGGTTCTGTTAACGAAAAGCATGCCTTAGAGGAAATTTTTAAAATGGTTAGATCAGGCATAAAAGCCAGTGAATGTACTCGGGCGGTGATTGTTGCGCATAACGCACACTTTGATCATAGTTTTTTAATGGCGGCTGCTGAACGCACAGGGATGAAACGCAATCCATTTCACCCATTTGCTACTTTTGACACAGCGTCACTCAGTGGTTTGGTTTTTGGTCAAACAGTACTAGCCAAAGCCTGCCAAGTAGCACAAATCACATTCGATCATAAACAAGCTCACAGTGCGCTATACGATACACAAAAAACGGCAATGCTTTTTTGTAAAATCGTTAACCAATTTAAAGCATTAGGTGGATGGCCTTTGGCAGTTACAGATTCGGGTGTAGATGCAAAAATCGAAAATGATTTAGATAATAGACAACAAAAACAAGAGTAAACAGTATTAATTCACTAATTGATAAAAATAAAAAAGCGCGCCTATTTTGCGCGCTTAATTTACCATACTGCATTAAATTAGGATTTATACTTTTCCGCAGTTTGCTTAATAAGCGTTTGCAGTTCGCCTGTTTGAAACATCTCTAACATAATATCACAGCCACCTACTAATTCGCCTTCAACCCATAATTGTGGAAACGTTGGCCAATTAGCGAATTTAGGTAATTCGGCACGAATATCAGGGTTTTGTAAAATATCAACGTAAGCAAACGCTTCACCACATTGCGACAAAACCTGCACCGCCTGAGCCGAAAAGCCACAGCTTGGCAATTTTGGCGAACCTTTCATATATAAAATAATCGGGTTATCGGCAATTTGTTTTTTGATTTTGTCGAGTGTTGTCATTTCAGTCGTCATGCATTTTCCTTGGAAATTTATTGTAATAATGCGAGCTATTTTACCGTACAATTTTGCTTGTTCCTACTGGTATCTTATAACCAAGCTACTTAATGGGGATTTTTAGAGCAAATTATGGAGGCGTTATTTTTTTAAACAATTAAAATAAAAATAATAAAACCAACCTAATCCCTGACGTTTTTTTGCTGGAAAAAGTGGGTTTTACTGGATTTACCTTTGTAAGACTCCTCTTTGTCGGTTCGTGCGCCACCTGCTTACACAGAAAGCGCTTACTTTAATTCGTTATCTTTAATTAACCTATCACTCTAGGATTAAGAACTAAGTGCTAAGGAGTTGTACAAATTCCATACGAGGAGAAACTTGGAAAAAGACCCATCACGCTACCATTTCCATTTACAACGAATGAATCATCACCTGTCCAGTACTCTCCGAAGCGGTTGAAGTTTGTATCACGGTAACCGGCCAACAGCCCCCATTCCGCAAAAAATCCTGCCCCTATTCGGCGCTGATAATGATTACCTGTTGATGATGGCGTAGCACCGACAGCTCCATTACATCGCCTATCTGAATTCAAACCAAAACACACAGCATTAGTCAGATCCTTTACCTGTGGTATACGATATCCTAACCCCCTACACCAATCGTCTTGCTCAAAAGAATACGCTCCTTGATCTCCTCTGTGAACAAACCACTTTTGTAATACAAATGCATATCTTACTATCTCATTACCGCTTCTATCTCTCCCCACTAATACGAATTCCCAAGGTAACCTTGGTACAGTAATTCGACGCGGATAAGGATTATACCATTGAAATCTAGCCTCTGGCCCCTTTAGAGTAACACGTGTTACCATTTCTTTAGTCCATCTATCGTTTGTCATTGTCCTTTTTACGGTGACGGTTATTCCATCATGCGTGACTGGTGTCCATGTCAATTGATCTGGATCAACTCCCTTTATCGCTAAATCAAAAAATAATCCATCAGCCCCTGTGGTTGGAAAATTAGATTTTGGATCTGATTGAATGGGAAATCCCTCTTTTACATTCCATGCGTCAATAGGGCCTGCATATTGATCTGTACCCCAATCCTTATTTGGCCTTACATAACTAATAGCTGGTATAAAAGGTTCATCTGGTAATGGTTCTGATGGTAATATTATGGCATCACTACGATAATTATTCGCTCGACCACTTGTGCTAGCCAATGCCTCTAAACTCCATAAATAGGGCAATAATAACAGCCCCAACACCAACAAAATTTTTCGGAACAATTTCGATGATGAGTTGAGAGATAATTTGGAAAATATAAATGAGTTTCGTGCAAAAACTCGTCGGATAAAATTATTTGATAAATTTAAGGCATAGGTTTGCCAGTGCTTGTGCCTTGTGCCTTGTGCCTTGTGCCTAAAATAATAATGCATTTTATTTCGCCTGTCAAGTAATTATTTGTTTTATTTAGATTTTTATAATTATTCGCTTATTTAATAAGCATGCTTTCCTATAACGATAGAAGTATAACCATTTAAAAAATAGTTGGCTAGTTTTTTAGCGAATTTTTTGTAAAGAAATGTAAAGATGAAAACAATTCAGCCTTAGATAGGAATAAATTTTCAATAAAAATATAAAGTTATATTTATGGCCATTTAGTTTTTTGTGGAATTATTAATATTGGTGATAACGTTTGAGTTAGTAAATTTTTATGCTTTCTTCCACTTTAATCATTTATCCATAATATTCTCCTCGTCCCAAATTGGACAGAAGTTGCCTCCAAAATATAAATAAAAATCATAAGAGAAAATACTAAAGTCAGAAATTTGAGTGTCAAATTCAAACAACAAACAGCAAATTATTCGTTATCTGATGCTCATCTTTCTATCAGCAAACTTACTAACACCTAGGCAGGATAAATTAACAAAAAACTTAAAGACATTGAGTCTGCATCATAATGCAAAGGACATAAAATACTCAATAGTACATGGGTAACTGATACAACTTATATTAAAACAGATAAAGATGGTTATATTTGCCCATAATTATCGATTTATATAGACAAACAGTAATGACTAGTCAAACTAGTTATCACATATGTTATGTTTTTAGCAAAATTATATTATACAAAATTTTATGCCTTTCAATTGAAAGAAGCACCTACTTTATTTTCTTTAACTTAATGTAATAATACGATTATTCCTACAATTAGCTAAATAAAGTGAATAATCGCAACCAATTACCACTAGTGATTTATGGACTTATTATTAATTTTTTGTGTTATGAATATAGTAAAAAATTTCATCACTTTTAAAATAAGAAGAATAAAAAAATAAATGACGAAAGGGAATACAAATATATAACTCCACAGAATAACAAAAACAAAGAAATCAGTTAGAAAATAATCTGTATCAATAAATAAATAGGCAGCATTATCAAAATCTTCCATAGTTAAATAATTGATACGGAATAAAAATGTACCCAGTCCTAGAATCGATATAATGGCAAATACAAATAATAAAAATTTAATAATTAACGATTTAAATGAAGTTGATTTATTATCTTTAGGACCAAATAGGATCATTTTCGCTGATTTAATAAACATGGTAATAAAAAAAAATAAATAGCAAATTGATGCCAATATCATCACCATACCAGCACTACCAGCTTGTTCACAATTATCAGCTCGCATACAAAATATGTAAAATAACAAAAATACCCCATAACTAATTAATAACTCTTTAATCAATTTCCTATCTTTTACATAATCTTTAATTGTTTCAATCATTCTCTACACCATCTTCTAATTAAATAAACCTATATCAACCTAAGCAGAACTAATGCTAATAATAATTTTATCTTAAATTTAATAAGCTGAAGAATAATGCATTATGATCTGTTTAATTTCAATTATTATTTAATATAAATTTTTTATTGTTATTTTGACAAATTTACTAATTTGGAA
>NZ_LZHR01000095.1:0-2677 GCF_001690675.1 Gilliamella sp. Occ4-3 | reverse complement strand
TCGGGCCGGTTTCCTGAATCATTCTTAACCCGTCCTACAGGAAGCGGGTACGGTTGTAGGGTTGGCCTTCGCGGTCTAACTTCTGTTTTTCGATGCGTCTGCCAAGGGCGTCATAGAGGTAGCGGTGTCCTCTGAATTTGAGTAGCTGGTTACAGCGGATTAGGTTGTGGTTGCTGTATTTTTCTCTGTGTTTGCCTGTCCAATTATTTTTTGCTAGTACACTTCTAATTAATTCAAGTTTGACTGGCTCTTATTCGTTAAAAGCATCTACCCTTGAGCCATTGCTAGACCCATAATACTTTCTGTTTTATCTAAGTCATCCTCCTAAATAAATACAAAATAATTCCTCACATTGGATTTTTAAAAATATATTTAATCAATCATAAATAGAATTGTTGATAACAATATAATTCAGTTAATAAACAGCTTTGAATTGACAGCTTTTTAGAACAGTAAACAAAATTTTAATTTCATATAGCGGATTAGAATATTTAAATTAAAACAGTAATAGATATATCTAATGCTTAGCTATTATCTTGCCTTTTCCAGATATTTAATCGTATTTACGATAGAATTCTAGTAATTATTACAATGGATATTTGTCCCAATTATTATCAAACTTATCATATACCTCTTTTTTATCAATACGCCACTCATATTTTTTGTAATGCAAGGTATAACGAAATTGACTTTTTGTACGATTTTGTTGTTGAGTGTAAATAACTACTTTATTCCCTTTGAGTTCTTCTATTTTTAATATTTCTTCATCTGGTGAGTACTCTGGTGGGTTTCCACAAAATAATGCTGCTTGCCGACCATATTTTCGTTCTTTTTTTGTACAAAATTTATTAAATATAAAATTCAAATCTTTAGTCATTTGTAAATAAGCATCTTCTGAAGAATCACTTTTTAATTTTGGATAGCAACGTATTTCCCAATGATTCATCGCAATAATGAATTCTTTTAATATGTTTTTCGCAATTTCAATATTCATTTAGTTTACCTAATTTTTAAAAACCTAGATTACACCATGAAGTGCAATTCTTCTTAACTCCTTAGAATAAAAATCGGCAGGGCTTTTAAACTTATGCCGTTTTCTTGGGCGTGTGTTCAATAGATATTGTATTTTCTTTATCTGTTTGTCGTCAACTTGAACCTCGCCAAAAAAGTGGACAAAAGTCGCCTCTATGATATAAACAAAAATCATAGGAGACAAATATCATGGTCAAAAAATTTAGTATCGAATTCAAACAACAATCAGTGGATTATGCGTTATCTAATGCACACCTTTCTATCAGCGAACTTGCCAACCATCTAGGTGTGGGTAAATCAACCCTAGATAAATGGATTAGGCAACTTTCCCGGAATAAAACTAGCCGTCGAGAGTTAACCGCTGAGCAACAGCGGATTATGGCGTTAGAAAAAGAGATTAAAGAACTGAAAATGGCTAATGATATACTAAAAAAGGCGCATGTGTACTTCATCAACAATCCAAGTCGATGAAGTACGCTTATATGAAAAATCATTTAACCAGCTATCCGGTTACTAGGATATGCTCATTACTTGGTGTCAGTTCATCGGGTTATTATGCTTGGTTAAAAAGAGTAAACAAATCAGCTAAACTCAGCGAGTATATCCAAAAGCAGTATTGGCAACATAAAGCTCGTTTGGGTGCGCCAAGCCTGCTTCATGATGCAAGAGAAGCAGGCTATCAAGTTTCAGAAAGGACAATTAGCCGTGTTTTGCAACAATTGGGATTACGGAGTAAAGCAGCACGTAAATTCAAGTATAAAACAGACAAGGCTCATCACAATATTGCGCCCAACACGTTAGATAGGCAATTTAATCCTGATAAGCCTAATAAAACATGGGTAACCGATATTACTTATATTAAAACGGGTGAAGGTTGGTTATATTTGTCGGTGATTATCGATTTATATGGACGAAAAGTGATTGCTAGGCAAACCAGTTGTAAATGCCCCAAACTTAGTACACAACTCACGTAGAAAATTAAGCTGCTTGTTTTAGTGTTTTATACTCAATCGGTGTCATGTTATTTAATGCCTCATGCGGTCTTTCGGTGTTATAAATCGTTAGCCATTCTTCGGTTATTTTCCTTGCTTGTGCTAAGTTGTTAAAAAGATATAAATCGAGTACTTCAGTACGATAGGTACGATTAAATCGTTCAATATAGCCATTTTGATAAGGGCTACCAGGCTGGATATAATCAATGGTTATATTATGTGATTTAGCCCAGTTTATAAAGGTTTTTCCTGTAAATTCTGGCCCATTATCGACCCGTATTTTTAATGGATATCCATGATATTCAGCCAGTTTATCTAAGTAACGGGTAATCCTTCCTGCTGGTAAACTTACTGCAATATCAATCCCTAGCGCCTCACGATTAAAGTCATCGATAACATTGAATGTCCTAAAGCGACGTTGATTACGGCTACTATCACTCATAAAATCCATTGACCAACATTCACCTTGTTTATTAGGCACCAATAGCTTTTCCGGGCATCGTGGAGGAATGCGTTTTTTTCGTTTTACTCTGAGATTAAGCTTTAATTCACAATACACCCGATAAACACGCTTATGGTTCCATTGATAGCCGAGCTTTCTGATACGATTAAAGCATTTAGGAAAGCCCCAGCGTAAATGCCGGTCTGTGATA
>NZ_LZHR01000094.1:0-14371 GCF_001690675.1 Gilliamella sp. Occ4-3 | reverse complement strand
TGATTTATTGCTAATTTATTTTTAATATATATAGTTATATTTATTTTATTTGAATTAAGTTGGGCTAATTTAGGATAGTTAGTAAAACAAAAAATTACTAACTAATTCCAGCCACAAAATATTACTTAGAGGCCATATAAATGAATATTTCACTCATTTCTCCAGAGGTCGCTTCTTCTGATAACGAACCTATGATTATATCGGCATCACTCAAATCCCCATCAGTGAAAGTAACAGAACTTCATCATCACTCGAGAGGACAACTAGCTGGTACATTACAAGGTTTAATTTCAATTGAAGTGGAAAGTAGTCAATGGGTAATACCCGCAACTCATGGTATATGGATACCTCCAGATACACAGCATTCTCTTCTCGGATCACATGGGCCATTCCACGGATGGAGTATCTATATACAAAAAAGCGAATGTAATAATCTGCCGAATAAATCCTGCATGCTAGAATTATCTAGTCTATTGCGTGAAGCAATTACCCGAACCATGACATGGAATAATTCAGAATTGCAACCCGAGCATAAGCGATTGATGGCAGTGATTGTCGACGAGATTAGTATAATCCCTCAAGTTGAGATAGCACTCCCAATGCCAAAAGATATTCGTTTGTTAAAAATTGCTTTAGCTTTGTCTAATAATCCTAGTGACGATAGAAACATTAATGAATGGAGCGTTTGGGCTGGGATTTCTCGACGCTCATTAACTCGTCGATTTACAAATGAAACTGGATTTAATTTCACAGAATGGCGACAGAAACTACGTATGTTAAAAGCTTTAGAGTTGCTTGTTGCGGGCAGACCTATCACAGAAATTTCTTTAAATTTAGGTTATGATAATATTAGTGGTTTTATTGCTATTTTCCGTCGAAATTTCGGGGTAACTCCAGGTAATTATCAAAAAGCGATGAGAAATAACCACCCATGGAGAAACTTTAATGACACTATCATTTAAGATGATAATTATATTAATGATAAATTAGGGCGTGTTGATCTTTCGTGATTATTTTTTAGACGGCATGATGTGAGTTATAATAATTCTGCAAAAAAAAACCATAACTCGATTCATCATACCAAGAACAATGCTAACAGATAAACGGTGGGAAAAGCTACTACAAATAATGAAAAATACCGGTCGAGTTTATAATAAATCCGAGCATCGGATGACGTTTGAAGGGATCCTTTTTCGAATGAGAACCGGTATTCCTTGGCGAGATTTGCCAGAAGAGTTTGGTGAATGGAGCACTGTCTATAGGCGATTTAATTTGTGGTCTAAAAAAGGAATATTAGTTGATATTTTCAAACATTTATCACAACTAGCGGATTTTGAATGGGTGTTCCTAGATGGCTCGATTATCAGGGCTCATCAACATAGTACAGGCGCTGCAACGGAGTATTCCGAGCAAATAGGTCAGAGCTGTGGTGGTAATTCAACTAAAATTCATCTTGCGGTTGATAGTGGTGGTTTGCCTATTTGTTTTGAGCTTTCTGAAGGACAACGACATGATATCACTTATGCAGAAAACCTAGTTGAAAAGCTCGATGAAGTCAATACAGTGATAGCCGATAAAGGTTATGAAAGCGAGCCTTTTCGGTGCTTTGTTCGTCAAAAAGGCGGACGAACGGTGATTGCTAAACGTAATTATGGTAAGGATATAGATATAAGCAGTATGGATAGGTGCCTTTATCGCTATCGTCATTTAGTCGAGAATGCCTTTGCTAGAATCAAGCAATATCGTTCAATATCAACTAGATACGATAAGTTAGAAAGGAATTATGCCAGTATGGTATCACTGGCATTTATGTTAATGTGGCTGCCAATGTATTGTTGAGTAATTTATGTACAGCAAAGATCAACAGCCCCTAATCAATTACAATTAATTTTTTAATTATTTATAACTATCCTTTACCTAAATTCACTCCTAATTTGAAATACCTATAAACTTAAATAAAAGACATTAATTCAATGTATTCCGCTAATTTGATAATTAAAATCCATTTAAATGAAAATTTTTTGAATCTTTTTTTGATTTTGTCGACTCTTTATTAGAGTAGTTCATTATTAAATCTAATTTTAAAGAGGAAAAAAATATGAGTTTTAAAAAAAATATTCCAAGTTTTGAGCGTTTATGTCGAATTATTATTGGTGCCTGTATTGCTTATTTAGGCTTTCTTTTTGCTCCAACAGCCCTAGTAATGTGGATTGCTATCGCAACAGGAATAATTCTGGTTTGTACTGGAACTATAGGATTTTGCCCTATGCGTTCAATTATGAAAAGAAAAATAAACTAGCTAAAAAATCCACTCGCTACTTCCTTGATATAATGATGAATAACAGTTTACTTTGAGGAAGTACATATTACAGGATATCTCTCATTGATATCACCATTAAGAGAAAAATGTAAATAAAATGAAATTTAAATTAAATAATTTTAAGAGGTAATGTCATGTTTAGAAGTAGTTCTGTATTAAGGCATTTACTACGAGGATGTATTGGATTTGGTTTGCTCGGTTTAACAATATATCTGTTCATTCAAGGTGCTGTCTGGAGCGTTTTATTGGGACTTGTATCGGCTGTTTTAGGGTTTTTTGTATTAAGAGGATGCCCTGCCTGTTGGGTAATTGGTCTCATAATGACTATAACCAATCCAGGTAAAACATGTATTCCCTGTACAAAAAAAGATGAATCAATTTCAACAGACTTAAAGTGAAAATAGCTCAATGTGTGAATTTGTTATGTTGCATGGTTACTGCCCCTAGCTTGCTAGGGGATGAGTATCTAATCAAGTTAAATCATATTTTCTTTAATGCCATTTGTATTCATTACCATAAATAGTTCCTTTATAATTGTGAATATTAATATATAAAGTATTCATAATTACTATTTCAGTGTGAATGACCACTAATCTCTAATTTTTTTCGTATAATATTTCTAGCTCTGTGAAGTCTACTTTTCACTGCTTCTGGGCTAATTTCAAGCATATTAGACACTTCATAAGTTGATAATTCTCTGATATCTCTAAGAATTATTACACTTCGATAAGTATAGGGAAGAGAAATTATTGCTTTAGTTAAGTCAATTTTTAATATTGATTCATCAGCTATAGAGTTACTAGTTCCAAATAGCTCTTCCATATCATCAGGATCCATTGCGAATGTTTTGTTATTTGAACGAAATATTCTGTAGCATTCTCGCTCAATAATGCGAAACAACCACGCTGACAGTGCGGAAATAGTTCGCAAAACACCTATTTTTTTATATAAAACCCAGAGTGCCACTTGTACTGCATCTTCTGCGTCTTCAGCAGTGGAACAAACTTTTCTTGAAAAGCGATTTAGATCTGGTTGGCATTTTTCGAGTAATTTAGCCATAGCAACTTCATTACCTGAACTGGCCTGTAAAATGAGATTATCATCAATTTTTTTCATTATTTTTTCCTCTACTATATAAAAGAGGTTTGAAGGTATGAAAAGGATTCAAATAATTTTAAATATTTTTGTAACTATCCCCTAAAATAGTACAGCAAAAAAGTAGAAAATTCTCTATGATAAAAGTAAAAGGGAATTTAATTATGAAAAAAATGGCTGAACATCAAATCGTGGCTATTTTAAAAGATGATCACAGTTCTTGGCATGATGAATCGAGTTATGGTTGTTTTTTGCAGAATTATTATAACTCACATCATGCCGTCTAAAAAATAATCACGAAAGATCAACACGCCCTAATATTTTTATAATTAATGTTTTTATTATTTAGGCTTTTATCGATTAATGATTTGCATCACTTTGCCAGCCATTTTTAGCTAAAGGAAAGAAACCGACCCCAACCGCAATTAACGCTACAAAAGAGATGTAAATACCAGCACCAAGATAACTATATTGACCTAATAAATGTTCAGGGCTTAATAGATAAATGGTTAATGTTGGTGTAAATGCACTAAATAGCGCATAGGCTAAATTATACGAAAATGACAAACCCGAATAACGAATCGCAGGAGGGAAAGCTCTTGTACCAACTATTGCTGTCATTGCAACAGAACCAATAAATAGCCCAAATACAGCCCAAAGCGAATAAAGTTTAGTTAAGGACATATCTGGCGACAAAGAGCTATAAAATACAATGCTCATAATAGCAAGTCCGCCCCAGTTAATTAGCATTGTTTTGGTTGTACCTATTTTATCTTCTAACCAACCAAAAATAACGCAACCGATAGTCAAAGTTAGTGCAGCAATACAACCACCAATACGCCAATCAAGATTAGCAAAATGGTACATGCCACCTACAATACGACCCGGTGTAATCAAAATACCCACCATAATTGCCGTCGACAACGACCAAGTCAAAAGAGCCACAATTAGGCAAGCTGTTTTATGTTTTTGAAGCACGGTAACGACAGGAATATTCTTTTCAATTGCTTTGCGTGCCGCTAACTCTTTAAAGATAGGTGTTTCAGATAAAAATCGACGTAAATAAACCGAAATAACGCCAAAAATACCACCAATAATAAACGGAATACGCCAAGCATAATCTAAAATATTTACGGTGGTAAAACAAAGATCAATAATGATAGTCACAATAAAGCCAAGTAAAATACCGCCAGTAATACCCGAAGTTAACGTACCGATACCTAAACCATAACGTTGCTTTGGCACATGCTCAGCAATGAAAACCCAAGCTCCTGGCATTTCACCACCAATAGCAGCACCTTGAAGCATACGCATCACTAATAATAACAGAGGTGCAAAAATACCAATCACTTCATAAGTTGGTAAAACACCAATGATAAATGTAGGTAATGCCATCATAGCCACGCTTAAGGTAAACATTCTTTTACGTCCGACTTTATCACCAAAGTGCGCCATAATAATGCCACCAACAGGACGAACCAAATAACCAGCAGCAAAAATACCCCATGCAAATAAATCTAACGTTAATGGCGATAAAAAATGCGGTAAAAATAGTGGTTTTACAATGGTATCGATGTAAAGCGCATAAATAACAAAATCATAAAATTCTAACGTACCACCCAAAGAGGATAAAACTAACGTTTTAAAATCCTGCCGATTTAATGGTCGAGCACTAGGCTGCCATTCCGCGTTGATTACAGACTGACTCATGGAAAAACCTTATTATTAAATTAAGTTAGAAAATAAAAAATCTATCTTTTATTGATTTAAGTTAAAAACGTGAGATTCATTCTGCCACAAAAAAAAGGCTTTTTTTTCATCATAAAAAAATTTAATGTATGTAACAAAACTACTTATTTGATTTATAATTTAACTAATCGAAGCTTAAAAAATATAAATCATGATAAAGCATAATCAATAATGGATAAATTAGATAAAATTTGATGACAAATAACAACAAAGTACGCTGTAGTTGGGTTTTGGATGACCCAATATACATTCATTACCACGATAATGAATGGGGCACTCCCCAATATGATAGCCTTAAACTATTTGAAAAAATTTGCCTTGAAGGGCAACAAGCGGGATTATCGTGGATCACTGTTCTAAAAAAACGCGATGAATATCGACGTTGCTTTTTTAATTTCGACCCACACAAAATTATTCAGCTAACGCCTGAAAATATTGAACATCTTTTAAAAAATAAAGGACTAATTCGTAATCGTTTAAAGCTAAATAGCATTGTAAAAAATGCTCATGCTTATTTAAACATGCAAAAAAATGGTGAAGATTTCTCGCAATTTATCTGGTCTTTTGTTAATAATAAACCAATTATTAACCACTTTAACGACAAAAGCGAAGTTCCCGTAAGTACTGATATATCAGAAAAAATGTCAAAAGCGCTAAAAAACAAAGGATTTACATTTGTTGGTTCTACCATCTGTTATGCTTTTATGCAGTCCATGGGATTAGTTAACGATCATTTTGAAAATTGTTATAAAAAATAAAGGAAAAAATGGATGATAGTAAAATCAATAAAGTATGGTATAGCCTTAATATTAGCCTATTTCATTATTGCTAACATTGCGATTTATATTTCTTCGATGCAAAAACCAATAAAAAATGCCGATACCTTGGTCATATTGGGAGCCCAAGTGATTAACACACCAGCCATAGCTTCTTCAACCTTAGCCGAGCGTTTAAATATTGCCATAAATTATTTACAAAATAACCCACAAACCAAAGTTGTTGTTTGTGGCGGACAGGGAAAAAATGAATCTGCAACTGAAGCTAGTGTAATGGCCCAATATTTAATTGAAAAAGGGATCGATGCTAATCGAATTTATCAAGAAGACAAATCAACCCGAACAGCCCAACAATTTATCTATGCAAATCGTATATTACCTTTAGGCAAAACGGTTGTGGTAACCAATGATTTTCATTTATTGCGATCGCTAATGCTTGCTAAACGTTCAGGAATTAACGAAGTATCAGGTTTAGCCGCGCCATTAGATTTGACTAAAAGAGATAAATATATCGCATTAATAAGAGAACCCCTAGCACTAGCAAATTCTTGGTTATTTGACCATCCAAGCGATAGTAAAACCTCTAAAAACCAATTACCAAGTCAACCATCTAACTAAAATCATCGGCACATTACGGCAAAAGCACGGGTAACTACTGTTTTTGCCGTGCGTCCATGATATCATTAACTATTAAAATTTAAATCAGTTACAGATAAATATGAAATCAGACACAATTGTTGCACAAGCAACACCACCAGGTCGTGGTGGCGTAGGTATATTGCGCATTTCTGGACCCCAAGCCCAAGCCGTGGCTCAGGCAGTATTAGGGCAAATACCCAAACCAAGGTATGCGCATTATCTTCCTTTTTTAGCTACTGATGGTTCAATTTTAGATGAAGGTATTGCGCTGTTTTTCCCAAATCCACACTCTTTTACAGGCGAAGATGTACTTGAATTACAAGGGCACGGTGGTCCAGTTATTTTGGATCTACTTTTAAAGCGTATATTAGAACTTCCTAACATCCGCATTGCAAAGCCGGGAGAGTTTTCAGAGCGTGCATTTTTAAATGACAAGCTAGATCTGGCTCAAGCCGAAGCTATTGCTGATTTGATTGATGCTAGCTCAGAACAAGCGGCAAAATCGGCAATATCATCTTTGCAAGGAGTATTTTCTAAAAAAGTGAATGCCTTGGTTGAATCCTTAATTCATTTACGCATATTTACCGAGGCAGCAATCGACTTTCCTGAAGAAGAAATTGACTTTTTATCTGACGGCAAAATAGAAGCACAGCTTAACCAAGTCATAACTCGTTTAAGCGAAGTTCGCCAAGAAGCTAAACAAGGATCACTGTTACGAGAGGGCATGAAAGTAGTCATAGCAGGGCGTCCTAATGCAGGAAAATCAAGCTTACTAAATGCATTAGCAGGGCGTGAAGCTGCCATTGTGACCGATATCGCAGGCACCACGCGTGATGTACTGCGTGAACATATCCATATTGATGGCATGCCACTACACATTATTGATACCGCAGGTTTACGAGAAGCTAGTGACGAAGTGGAACGAATTGGTATAGAACGTGCTTGGCAAGAAATTGAGCAAGCTGATCGTGTATTATTTATGGTTGACAGCACAACCACAACAGAAACCAACCCAGAAAAGCTATGGCCTGAGTTTATTGAACGCTTACCTAAAAATATGCCAGTAACCGTAATTCGTAATAAAGCCGATTTAACAGGCGAAAAGCTAGGATACAGTGAAGTAAATGGCTACTCACTGATTCAGCTTTCAGCTCGAACGGGGGAAGGCATTTCACTATTACGCAATCACCTAAAACAAACAATGGGCTTTACCAGTAGCACAGAAGGTGGATTTTTAGCACGTCGCCGCCACCTTCAAGCACTTGAAAAGGCAGCCGAGCACTTAAATAATGGTAAACACCAACTAGTCACCTTCCATGCTGGTGAATTGCTCGCTGAAGAGCTAAGATTAGCGCAAGAATCCTTAAGCGAAATCACAGGAGAATTTACTTCTGATGATTTATTAGGCCGTATATTCAGTTCGTTTTGTATTGGTAAATAGGTCAAACTTTAATTCTACGTTAAATAAAGTCTATAAAGCAGAACATTGCCTAGTTGTTGGTATATTCCAATATCAAAATGTGCTGACAACTAAGAAAATCAGCATCTCAAGTAAGAATTTTTAATCATGAACAAATTAAAGCTGGCATGTAATACTTAAATGCATTCAAATAGGCTTTAAACAAAATATAAAATTCCCAAAGATACTTTATAGCGAATTAATTTCAATAAAACAAAAAAATTAAATAAAATCAATATCCTACCTGAACGATTTTAGAGTAAGAAACACGCTTTTGGCACCTCAATGTTAATAAGCCTGCCTTATCAGAGCGCCAAAATATACCGATAACAAAGTAAAGCTAGCACGTCAAACTGGGCTGTTTGGCGTGTTTGCGTTTTAGATGTTATCACCAATATTAATCATTCCGTAAAAATCAAAAAGTCCTAAAGCTAACACCCTATTTTAATTATAAAATTAACCTATCTATAAAACCGAATCGTTTTCATCTTTACATTTCTTTACAAAAAAGTCCGCCAAAAAACTAGCCAACCATTTTTTTTATGGTTATACTTTTATCGTTGTAGGAAAACAAGCTTATTAAATAAGCGAATAATTATAAAAATTCAAATAAAACAAAATATTACTTGACACGAGGAACGTAATGCATTATCATTTTAGGCACAAGGCACAAGGCACAAGCACTGGCAAACCTATGTCTTAAATTTATCAAATAATCCTATTCGACGAGTTTTTATACGAAGCTCATTTATATCTTCCAAATCATTATCAAAATTAACCCAAAAAATCTTGTTGGTACTGTTATTAATACTGCATTCATTGAATTTGCAGGCATTAACTAGCAAAACTAGTCGAATGCATAATAATCGTAGCGATGCAATAATTTTGCCTTCATCTATGTTTGTCAACTATGTAAGGCCGAATCTAAGATTTGGTAATAGCCATGATGGCTTTTGGGGGAATAATCACGCAGGCCCACCTAACATATGGGATCCTGATAAAGGTTTTCTTGTTCAGGCAACTAATTTACCCGATTATGAACTTAATTTTCCAACTACGGGCTTAGATGGTTTATATTTTGATTTAGATATAGAAGGAGAAGATGCAAGTCAGTTGACTTGGTATGTTGAAACGGAAGGGGATATAAAAGCAACGGTGAGTTGGACGAGGCCAATCCAATTAGGAGATAGTGATATTTGGATTCCTCCGCATCAGAAATATAACCCTGATTATTATGTTACGCGGGTAACATTACATGGTCCTAGTGCAAGTCCTAGTCAGCGAAATTCAGATTTTCCTAGCCGACTGAAAGTTCCATCTTTGCCACAGACATTTGAATTGGTGGGAACAGATGGTCGTGGCAATGCGGTGAAGTATGGCTTTGTGTTAAAGCAGTGGTTCGTTAGTCGTGGTTTGGACTATTATCATATAGCTGGTTTTTCTGAACAATCAACATGGTGTGATAGTTTAGGTTATAAAATGTCACGGATAAGCGATTTAACCAATGCGAAGTGTGGTGTAGATGATAATTTCCCATGTAAAAATGGCGTAGATGGTGCTACACCGTCTTCAGAAGGTAATTTTTTTCAACGACAAATTGGTGCTGGATTTTTTACTGAATGGGGTGTTGTGGGCGATTATGGCGAAACCCCCGTCCCTCTGCAGCATTTATGGACGAGTGAGTTATATATGATCATGGATGGAGGCATAATTATGAATACTGGTTTAGATGTTGCTGATGATATGTCTATGTCCCCCCCCCTTGGTGTTATTTGCAGGACACCTTAACTCTTATTTCTTAAAACTTAGGGCACGGGCGTTTATGGTGTAAATAAAGGTAATATAACCAAGAATGAATCCTGTGAGTTAGTTGGGAACGCTGAACAGGCGCAAGGCTCTAAGCCTTGCGCTTTTGTTATTAAACAACGGTTATTAAACCGCTGTTATTAAATAACAAAAGCGCTTTTCTTATTTCTTAAAAAGCCAAATTCAACGTAATAAAAAAACTAGTCTATAAGTATATGATTTTATTTTAAAATAAAAATTAAATAAAATCAATACTCTACCTGAGCAATTTTATGTCTTCAAAAAACACCTATCCT
This sequence comes from Gilliamella sp. Occ4-3, assembly GCF_001690675.1. Taxonomy (NCBI): domain Bacteria; kingdom Pseudomonadati; phylum Pseudomonadota; class Gammaproteobacteria; order Orbales; family Orbaceae; genus Gilliamella; species Gilliamella sp. Occ4-3. The sequence continues at coordinate 4,231 of NZ_LZHR01000094.1, read as the reverse complement.
ACAAGTCCAAAAAACACCCCACCGACTCCAACATCGGTCGTTATCCCATCGCTAACAAATCTTTACAATAAATTAACAAAAAGCTGGCGTATTATTTATCATCAAGTTATAATTTTGGGGCTGTTTCAGGCAAGGAATCGCTCACGAATTAAGAGAAAAATCATAATAATTAAAATAAAACAATAAGTTATTTGACAGGATGGTCGAAATGCTCTATCACTATTGGCATCTGGCATGCCAAATCAACAGCCTAAATCTTTTTCAATTTCAACGTGGTTTAAATCAGAGTCAGTTCTTATTTTTATCATCGAAGTCATTTCGCATAATGAAATCGATGCCGTTATCGTCAATTTCCAAGCGGTTATCCAAACCTCCATTATTATGTAAATCCGCACTGGCCTTTGTGCCATTGTTGTTATTGTCATATACGCAGAAGGTGCAGGCGTTGACAGCACATACATCAAGGGCCATAGAGGGTAGTGCGCCGTATTTGACGTTTGATGGTGGACAGACAAAGGCAACTGATCCAGATACCTTTTTGGCGATAGAGTTGCCAGATGGACGGCGTATCACGTCATCGACAAATACATCGAGTTCGACAAATCCGATAATGGTTTCTGCTGGAATAACATTTAATGATATTCATACGGTATTGCCGTCGGGTGCAACTACGATAAGTTTAAATAGTTTAATTACCCAAGGGAAGTGGGGAGATGATGATGGTGATGGACAGGGTGTAAACGGTGTTGTAGCATCGGGAAGTATATCGGTATCATTTACGGATAAAGATGGTAGTGCCGTTAGTCGTGGTGATGCATTAGATATATGTAAAGCACCTTATAAGGTAACTTTAAGTAGTACTGAAGGGAATTTAGCTACGCAGTATGGTGAGCCAAGAAGTAGTACTTTTAGTGGAGGAACAGCGGAGTATTATATCACTCCACCACCACAGCCCGTTATTTGTTCGGTCAGGCCGAATCTAACTTATGGCACAGACAGCTTCGCAGGTCCAGCTAACATATGGAATCCAGCTAAGGGCTTTTTAGTTCAGTCTACTAATCCATCATCTTACGGTTTAAATTTTCCAACAACAGGTGCAGATGGATTATATTTTGATTTGGATATAGTTGGGGTAGATACAAGCCAGTTGAGTTGGGCAGTTAACACAAGTGGTAGTATACGTGCAACGGTAAGTTGGACAAGTCCACATTCTGGTACATTCACTTCCCCAATAGGGAAGACCATGCAAGCTGATAGGTGGATTACTGATAAATCCAAGAATGTAACACGGGTAACGTTAAGAGGTCCTCGTGCGGATAGCACTCAAATGCAGTCAGCTAATCCTAGTCAAATTACCGTGCCATCTATGCCGCAGACATTTGAGTTGATGGGAAGGGATAGTCGTGGTAATGAGGTGAGGTATGGATTTGTGTTGAGGCAGTGGTTCGTCAATCGGGGCAGTGAACGCAAAAAAGCTCCAGCTCATAAAACATGGTGTAATGGTTTGGGGTATAGCATACCACAGCTCAAAGATTTAACCAATGCGGTAAATGTTTCCGGCAGGTACAAGCGATACATAGGAGGAGGGCTTTTCACGGAGTGGGGCTACATGAGCGACTACTTTGATGCGGGCTTTGTCGCCTCAATATACTGGGCGGACAATCGCGTCGGTGCCAACTCAAGCAACGGCATCATCGGCAAAGACAGAAAAGATCCCCCATTCATAGGCAGCAGTAGACTTAACGGCTATGGCATTTGCACTGTGCGAGCGGAGCAGTAAAATTGGGTTTGTGCTGTTGTGGTTAATTGCTACAACAACATAAGCTCCAAACAGGTAAAGTAATAACTACTTTAACTCTTAATTTATGTTTTTTTAAATTTATTTACATTTCTTTACAAAAAAGTCCGCCAAAAAACTAGCCAACTATTTTATAAATGGTTATACTTTCATCGCTTTAGAAAGGTAAGCTTATTAAATAAGCGAATAATTATAAAAAATCGAAATAAAACAAAATATTACTTGACAGGTGGAACAAAATGCAGTACCATTTTAGGCACAAGGCACAAGGCACAAGCACTGGCAAACCTATGTCTTAAGTTTATCAAATAATCCTATTCGACAAGTTTTTACTCGAAACTTATTTATATTTTCGAAATTATCTCTCGAATTATTTTCGAAATTATCCACAAAACTATCTTTAAAAATCCCATTGGCATTAGCGCCGTTGTTGTTATTGCCGTACTCTTTAGAATCGCAGGCTTTATCGGCCACGACTTCTGAGCGCATTCATGGTACTGCGCCTTATTTAACTATTGATGGCGGTGTTACTAAAGTGACTGAAATAAGGGAATTATTAGGTATTAAGTTATCAGACGGTCGAACATTCACACCGCAAAATAATCCTTCATCACCGACAGCGCTAATCAAGTTACCTAATGTAGGGGATACTTTGGCTGATATTGAAATGATAGTCCCGCCATCAAGCGACTCAATAAATATAAATGATTTAGTGACCCAAGGTAAATGGGGAGATGATGATGGTGATGGACAGGGTGTAAACGGTGTTGTAGCATCGGGAAGTATATCGGTATCATTTACGGATAAAGATGGTAGTGCCGTTAGTCGTGGTGATGCATTAGATATATGTAAAGCACCTTATAAGGTAACTTTAAGTAGTACTGAAGGGAATTTAGCTACGCAGTATGGTGAGCCAAGAAGTAGTACTTTTAGTGGAGGAACAGCGGAGTATTATATCACTCTGCCGTCACAGCCCGTTATTTGTGCAGTCAGGCCGAATTTGTTGTTGGGTGGAACAACTGGCTTGGATTGGGACGACCCACGCTTCGCTGGTCCTGCTAACATATGGGATCCAGCTAAGGGTTTTTTAGTTCAGTCAACAAACCCATCATCTTACGACCAAAACTTTCCTACTACAGGAGCAGATAGATTGTATTTTGATTTGGACATAGGGGGTATTGACGCAAGTCAGTTGCGTTGGACAGTTAATACAAGTGGTAGTCTAAATGCAACGGTGGCTTGGAGGTTGCCAAACCAAGGTACAAACGAAGATAGATGGATTACGGATAAATCAAAATATGTAACACGGGTAACGTTAAATGGTCCAAGGGCAAGTAGTAGTCAGATAAGTTCAAGTAATCCTGGTCAAATTACCGTGCCATCTTTGCCACAGAGGTTTGAGTTGGTGGGAAGGGATAGTAGTGGTAATGAGGTGAGGTATGGATTTGAGTTGAGACAGTGGTTTGTTCATCGAGCAGATAAAAGGTTTTCTGTCTCTGAGCAGGCCGCTTGGTGCCGTAGTTTGGGATATCATCTTTCACGGGTCAATGAGGTAACTAACGCAGTTTGTTCTGGAGTGGGGGTTAATCCTGCTTTTCCTTGTACTGGAGCTGTTGGCGCTACGCCGCCGTCATCTGGTAATCATTACCAGCGTCAAATTGGTGCAGGTTTGTTCACAGAGTGGGGTTACATGAATAATTATGCCGATGCAGGTTTTCTCTATTTCGATCATTGGACGAGTGACGCTATAGGAGGCGATAAACACTTCGCCGTTAACTCAAACGATGGCTATGTGGACAGCAATAAGGACTTTCTCGACAGGTATGGTATTTGTAGCACACCTTAGTGTTTATTTTTTAATTTGTAGACGTAGGAGGGCGCTGAGCAGGCAAAGCCTGCGAGCCTTGCGCTTTAATGGCAGAAAATCAAAATAGCACCCCGACCGATACGACTTAAAAGCTTGCGCTTTTGTTATTAACTGACTGTTATTAACAAGTTATTATTAAATAACTATTATCAAATAACAAAAGCGCTTTTATTAAAAAGCCAAATTCAACGTAATAAAAAAATAACTAGCCTATAATTGTTTTATTTTATTTAAGAATTCAAACAAAAACTTAAATAAAATCAATGGTCTACCTGAACGATTTTAAAGTAAAAAACACACTTATAGCACCACAATATTAATATGCTTGCCTTATCACAGCATCAAAGCATGCCGATAACAAAGTAAGGTTATGGGCTGTTGGGTGTGTTTGTGTTTTAGATGTTATCAGCAATATTAATTATTCCGCTCATCTTTACATTTCTTTACAAAAAAATTACTAAAAAACTAGCTAGTTTTTTTTTAATAGTTATAATTCTATCTATTATGGAAGATCAGCTTATTTAATGAATAAATAAGTATAAATATAAAGAATTATTTAACGGATG
>NZ_LZHR01000093.1:0-1316 GCF_001690675.1 Gilliamella sp. Occ4-3 | reverse complement strand
TTTAAAAAAATGGTTAAAAGCATCACCTTTGATAATGGAACCGAATTTAATTATCATCATGCTATTGAGCATTATTTAAATACTACCGTGTACTTTGCGGAGCCTTATAAAAGCTGGCAAAGAGGCACAAATGAAAACACCAATGGCTTAATACGTCAGTTTATACCTAAGTCAGCGGCCATTTCATTAGTTGACGACAAACAGATAAAGAAAATACAATATCTATTGAACACACGCCCAAGAAAACGGCATAAGTTTAAAAGCCCTGCCGATTTTTATTCTAAGGAGTTAAGAAGAATTGCACTTCATGGTGTAATCTAGGAATACTATAAAAAATTTAATAATAACAAGAACTATTTAATGCCTTCCAAAGCAGCAGATTTATGGGGTAGAAAGTTATTACCGGAAACTTTTTTACCTTTTGCGATTGACGCAGGTGGTAATTATTTCTGCATCGATATTAATAATGGAAAAATATACTACTATACTCTTGACACATGGTCAGACAATTTATCTTTAACGGATAATCAAGATAAGAGTACTCTTTTTCTATGCAATAGCTTTAATGAATTTATTTCTGAATTAGTGTGTGAAGATGATCTAGATGATTTATACGGTTTATAAATAATAGCCGTCAGGTTAATCTGCTCCCAGTTGGTATTGAAGACAATATTTATACATAAAAACTGGCTTATATTACAATACTTTCAGGTATTATGCTCCGGATATTGTCCACTTTGTTCAGCTTGATCCGTTTTAGGTTTTTAGTCAGGTTTAACCTGTGTCAGTATGAGCTTAACGGATTGGTTTTAATGCCTTAAATAAAATAATAAAACGCTAATTGATGGCTCCAATTTAAGCTAAATTAGGTATATAATTTGAAAAAACAATAAATGAGATCGGTAATGACTAGTCAAAATAGTGTAAGTTCTATTTCTGTTTCACATCTTTTAGAAGCTAAACCAGCTTTTTGTTGTCAGTTAGATGGTAAAGGCAAAGCGCTACCACTTAATGAACAGAGTAAACCTTCAATTTCACAACCATTTTGGATTCATTTAGATTTTGCTAAACAAGAAACCATCAATTGGGTAAATAATACAAATCTAGTTCCAGATTTGATTAAAAATGAATTGCTAAAACCTAAGCAAATATCCAAGGAAATTCGTTTTGAGTCGGGTGTTTTAGTGGTTTTAAAAGGTGTTAATTTTGTTCCCAATGAGCTTCCCGATCCTATTGTTACCTTTCGTTTTTATATAACTGATAACATGATTATTTCAACACGGCATCAACAAATTTCGGCTATTGCTGAATTAAAG
>NZ_LZHR01000092.1:0-40373 GCF_001690675.1 Gilliamella sp. Occ4-3 | reverse complement strand
CCGAAGCTAACGCGATAAATCGACCGCCTGGGGAGTACGGCCGCAAGGTTAAAACTCAAATGAATTGACGGGGGCCCGCACAAGCGGTGGAGCATGTGGTTTAATTCGATGCAACGCGAAGAACCTTACCTGGTCTTGACATCCACAGAATCTTGTAGAGATACGAGAGTGCCTTCGGGAACTGTGAGACAGGTGCTGCATGGCTGTCGTCAGCTCGTGTTGTGAAATGTTGGGTTAAGTCCCGCAACGAGCGCAACCCTTATCCTTTGTTGCCATCGATTAGGTCGGGAACTCAAAGGAGACTGCCGTTGATAAAGCGGAGGAAGGTGGGGACGACGTCAAGTCATCATGGCCCTTACGACCAGGGCTACACACGTGCTACAATGGCGTATACAAAGGGAGGCGACCTCGCGAGAGTAAGCGGACCTCACAAAGTACGTCTAAGTCCGGATTGGAGTCTGCAACTCGACTCCATGAAGTCGGAATCGCTAGTAATCGTGAATCAGAATGTCACGGTGAATACGTTCCCGGGCCTTGTACACACCGCCCGTCACACCATGGGAGTGGGTTGCACCAGAAGTAGATAGCTTAACCTTCGGGAGGGCGTTTACCACGGTGTGATTCATGACTGGGGTGAAGTCGTAACAAGGTAACCGTAGGGGAACCTGCGGTTGGATCACCTCCTTACGAAGTGCTCGTAAGTGTTCACACAGATTGTTTGTTTAGAAGAGAAATAATTAAGTCCCCTTCGTCTAGAGGCCTAGGACATCGCCCTTTCACGGCGGTAACAGGGGTTCGAATCCCCTAGGGGACGCCATAAAATGTGATGAAATTATTTTTCTAAAAAAATTATGTTTGTATTTACTTGATTTAGTGGTTAAGTGAATAGAAAGATAAAGCTCTTTAACAATTAGGAACAAGCTGAAAGAAACGAGTTCTCGTTTTTACGAAAGGCTTTTAATTATAGGTTGAATTAAAGTTTATTGAACTTTGATTGAACAATCTATAAATAAAAAGAGAATAAGTAAGAAAGAGAAGAAAGCGTAATTTAAACCAAGACAACTGTGAGTTGTAAGGTTAAGAAATTAAGCGTACACGGTGGATGCCTAGGCAATCAGAGGCGAAGAAGGACGTGTTAATCTGCGAAAAGCGACGGTAAGCTGATAAAAAGCGTAATAGCCGTCGATGTCCGAATGGGGAAACCCAGTGTAGGAAACTACACTATCATCTAATGAATCCATAGTTAGATGAGGCGAACCGGGAGAACTGAAACATCTAAGTACCCCGAGGAAAAGAAATCAACCGAGATTCCCTGAGTAGCGGCGAGCGAAAGGGGAGGAGCCCAAGCGGGTAGCATAAGGTATTAGTGGAAGCGTCTGGAAAGTCGCACGATAGAGGGTGAAAGTCCCGTACACGAAGGTGCGTTATGTGGAAGCTTATAGAGTAGGGCGGGACACGTGATATCCTGTCTGAAGAAGGGGGGACCATCCTCCAAGGCTAAATACTCCTGATTGACCGATAGTGAACCAGTACCGTGAGGGAAAGGCGAAAAGAACCCCGGGAGGGGAGTGAAATAGACCCTGAAACCGTGTACGTACAATCAGTGGGAGCTGTTACCGTTAGGTAATAGTGACTGCGTACCTTTTGTATAATGGGTCAGCGACTTATATTCTGTAGCGAGGTTAACCGAATAGGGGAGCCGAAGGGAAACCGAGTATTAACTGTGCGTTAAGTTGCAGGGTATAGACCCGAAACCCGGTGATCTAGCCATGGGCAGGTTGAAGGTTGGTTAACACTAACTGGAGGACCGAACCGACTAATGTTGAAAAATTAGCGGATGACCTGTGGCTGGGGGTGAAAGGCCAATCAAACCGGGAGATAGCTGGTTCTCCCCGAAAGCTATTTAGGTAGCGCCTCATGAATGACTGTTGGGGGTAGAGCACTGTTTCGGCTAGGGGGCCATCCCGGCTTACCAACCCGATGCAAACTCCGAATACTGACAAGTTGAATCATGGGAGACACACGGCGGGTGCTAACGTTCGTCGTGAAGAGGGAAACAACCCAGACCGCCAGCTAAGGTCCCAAAGTCATAGTTAAGTGGGAAACGAAGTGGGAAGGCTTAGACAGCTAGGATGTTGGCTTAGAAGCAGCCATCATTTAAAGAAAGCGTAATAGCTCACTAGTCGAGTCGGCCTGCGCGGAAGATGTAACGGGGCTAAAACTATGCACCGAAGCTGCGGCAGTGCACGCAAGTGTATTGGGTAGGGGAGCGTTCTGTAAGCCGTAGAAGGTGTGTTGTGAGGCATGCTGGAGGTATCAGAAGTGCGAATGCTGACATAAGTAACGATAAAGCGGGTGAAAAGCCCGCTCGCCGGAAGACCAAGGGTTCCTGTCCAACGTTAATCGGGGCAGGGTGAGTCGACCCCTAAGGAGAGGCCGAAGGGCGTATCTGATGGGAAACGGGTTAATATTCCCGTACTGGCTATAACTGCGATGGGGTGACGAAGAAGGCTAGGTTTACCACCTATTGGATGGTGGGTTAAGCGTGTAGGGGTGTGATTAGGCAAATCCGGTCACTAAGACTCTGAGGCGTGATGACGAGCTGCTAAGGCAGTGAAGTAATTGATGCCCTGCTTCCAGGAAAATCCTCTAAGCTTCAGGTTATAGTTAATCGTACCCGAAACCGACACAGGTGGTCAGGTAGAGAATACTAAGGCGCTTGAGAGAACTCGGGTGAAGGAACTAGGCAAAATGGTGCCGTAACTTCGGGAGAAGGCACGCTGATGTGTAATTGAAATCCCATGCGGACGTAGGTGAAATCAGTCGAAGATACCAGCTGGCTGCAACTGTTTAATAAAAACACAGCACTGTGCAAACACGAAAGTGGACGTATACGGTGTGACGCCTGCCCGGTGCTGGAAGGTTAATTGATGGGGTTATGCTTATGCAGAAGCTCCTGATCGAAGCCCCAGTAAACGGCGGCCGTAACTATAACGGTCCTAAGGTAGCGAAATTCCTTGTCGGGTAAGTTCCGACCTGCACGAATGGCGTAATGATGGCCAGGCTGTCTCCACCCGAGACTCAGTGAAATTGAAATTGCCGTGAAGATGCGGTGTACCCGTGGCAAGACGGAAAGACCCCGTGAACCTTTACTATAGCTTGACAGTGAACATTGAGCCTTAATGTGTAGGATAGGTGGGAGGCAAAGAAGCATGCACGCCAGTGTGTGTGGAGTCGACCTTGAAATACCACCCTTTAATGTTTGATGTTCTAACCTATACTTCTGAATCGAGGTAAGGGACACTGTCTGGTGGGTAGTTTGACTGGGGCGGTCTCCTCCCAAAGAGTAACGGAGGAGCACGAAGGTTAGCTAATCCTGGTCGGACATCAGGAGGTTAGTGCAATGGCAAAAGCTAGCTTGACTGCGAGAGTGACGGCTCGAGCAGGTACGAAAGTAGGTCATAGTGATCCGGTGGTTCTGAATGGAAGGGCCATCGCTCAACGGATAAAAGGTACTCCGGGGATAACAGGCTGATACCGCCCAAGAGTTCATATCGACGGCGGTGTTTGGCACCTCGATGTCGGCTCATCACATCCTGGGGCTGAAGTAGGTCCCAAGGGTACGGCTGTTCGCCGTTTAAAGTGGTACGCGAGCTGGGTTTAGAACGTCGTGAGACAGTTCGGTCCCTATCTGCCATGGGCGTAGGAAAATTGAGAGGGTTTGCTTCTAGTACGAGAGGACCGAAGTGAACGCACCGCTGGTGTTCGGGTTGTGATGCCAATTGCATTGCCCGGTAGCTACGTGCGGAATAGATAAGTGCTGAAAGCATCTAAGCACGAAACTAGCCTCGAGATGAGTTTTCCCTGAAGAGATTCAGTAAGGTCCGTTTGAGACTAAGACGTAGATAGGTCAGGTGTGTAAGTGTAGTGATACATTGAGCTAACTGATACTAATGAACCGAGAGTCTTAACCTTACAACTCGGAGTTGTTTTGGGTTACGTGGTAAAGAGTTGATAAAAAGTTGAGAGAGCAGTTTGTTCCGGATTGATAGATAGGTATTGATATGAGATAATGGTAGAAGATATCAATACTAATTGAAAGAGACAGGATATGTCTGGCGGTAATAGCGCGGTGGTCCCACCTGACCCCATGCCGAACTCAGAAGTGAAACGCCGTAGTGCCGATGGTAGTGTGGGTATTACCCATGTGAGAGTAGGGTGCCGCCAGACTTTTAAATTTAATATATACATACCAAATACGGTGGAGCGGTAGTTCAGTTGGTTAGAATACCTGCCTGTCACGCAGGGGGTCGCGGGTTCGAGCCCCGTCCGTTCCGCCACCTTATTTAGGGGCGTAGTTCAATTGGTAGAGCACCGGTCTCCAAAACCGGGTGTTGGGAGTTCGAGACTCTCCGCCCCTGCCACAAAAATAATGGTTCTGTTTTAAATTTAATCATTTGCTCATTTTTGATAGAATAAATAAAAGAATTTTATTTACAGATTAACTTAGTCAATTATAATTCCTGCCCAGATACTTTTACAACCTAGAGGATAGAACATGGCTGAGAGTTTTGTAAGTCAACAACGTTTTTTTGATAATAAGAATTATCCAAGAGGATTTTCTCGTCACGGAGACTTTACTATTAAAGAAGCTCTTATTTTGGAAAAACATGGGTGTGCTTTTAAAGATCTTGATACAGAAGTTAGAAAACCTACTACAGCAGAAGAAAAATCATTTGTTGCCGTTTGTAAAGGTAAAAAGGAGCCATCAACTGATTTCGAAAAAACTTGGCTAAAATATCTTTCTCGTATAAATAAGCCTAAACGCTTTCATACATTATCCGGCGGGAAGCCTCAAGTTGATACAACTGATGATTTTGTCGATAGTGACGACTAATTCTTTTAACCGATATTTTTGTGTAATTGAATTAATAATCGATCCATAGAACGATAACTTAATGCTTCTGAAATATGTTTTCGTTCTATATTTTCTGACGAATCTAAATCTGCAATTGTACGCGATACTTTTAATATACGATGCCACGCCCTAGCAGAGAGTCCTAATTTTATCAATGCTTGTTCTAAATATTCATTATTTTCATCTGATAATTTGCAATAGCATTGTATTTCATTTGCACTTAACTGACTATTTAATTTATTATTTCTTTTAAACTGAACATTTCTTGCTTGTAAAACTCGCTGTTTTACCGTTTCGGTTGATTCATCGGAAGTCTTTTTTTGACTTAAGGTGCCTTTAGGCAATAAAGGTACTTCAATAGAAATATCAAATCTATCGAGAAATGGTCCTGAAAGCCGATTTAGATAGCGAATTGTTTGCTGGGGTGTAGTTCTATTGTGTGTTCCTTGATAATGTCCTGTAGGGCTTGGATTCATTGCTGCTATTAATTGAAACTTAGCAGGAAATTTTATTTTTGCGTTTGCTCTTGAAATGATAATTTCACCTGACTCAATTGGTTCTCTAAGAGCGTCTAATACTTTTCGGTTAAATTCTGGTAATTCATCTAAAAATAAAACCCCATTATGTGCTAGTGATATTTCTCCAGGTTTAGGTATTGTTCCTCCACCAACTAATGCTGCTGCTGATGCGCTATGGTGAGGTGATCTAAACGGCCTTTTACGCCAGTTTTTAATTGATCCATTTGGACTAACTAGACTAGTTATTGCAGCACTTTCAAGTGCTTCTTCATCAGATAATTGAGGTAACAGGGAAGTCAAACGAGTTGCTAACATAGTTTTACCTGTTCCAGGAGGTCCAATTAATAGTAAATTGTGACCTCCTGCGGCTGCAATTTCTAATGCTCTTTTGGCTTGTTCCTGTCCGATTATATCTTGTAGGTTTGATAAATTATTATCAATATCTTTGTATTCACGATATTGGACTACTGGCAAGTCAATTTCGTTATATAAATATTGGCATAACTCTAATAAGTTATTAGTGATTAAAGTATTGTTTTGGTGAATTAAAGAAATTTCAGATTGATTTTCTGCAGAAATAATTAATGTGCGATTTTTCTTTTTAGAAGAAATAGCTGCTGGAATAGCTCCTTTTACTGCTCTAATATTACCTGAAAGGGCTAATTCTCCCAAAAATTCATAATGTAATAGATTATCTGTTGGAATTTGCTCTGTAGCGGCAAGAATAGCGATAGCTATTGGTAAATCGAAGCGACTTCCTTCTTTTGGAAGATCTGCAGGAGATAAGTTAACAGTTATTTTTTTTGAAGGAAAAGTAAAACCACTATTAATAATAGCACTTCTAACTCGATCTTTAGCTTCTTTAACCGTTGCTTCAGGCAGACCAACTAAAACAAAACCTGGTAACCCGTTACTAATATGAACTTCAACGTTTATCAAAGGTGCTTGTATTCCAATAGATGCTCGAGTATAAATAATTGCAAGTGACATAGTTTTTAATTATTAACATATTGAATTGTACTATTACAGTATTAGAAATAGTTAGCTGACTATTAAAGTCATTTTTATTAATGGGATATGTCACGCAATAAATAATCTGATTTTGCAGTAATCTCAATTTTTTTTGTTTAAAGTTAATTTTGAAATAAATAATGATATAAAAAATAAACAAGTATTACTTAATACAATTGATGGCCCTGTTGGTGTGTCGTAAATAAAAGAAAATATTAGTCCTGTAATCACTGATAACATACCAATTATTATAGCAATTATTGCCATTGCCTCGGGAGTTTTTGAATAATATTTGGCTGTTGCGGCAGGGATGATAAGTAAAGATGTAATAATCAGAGCTCCAACAAATTTCATCGATAGACCTATTGTTAGCGCCAACAGTAGAGTTAAAAGCAATTTTGTTATTTGAACATTAATACCGTGACTAAAAGCTAACTCTTCACTTACAGTAATAAATAAAATGTCATTCCATCGCCAAAGCAATAAGGCACCAATAAATGCTACACAAGTAGTAATTTGATAAAGATCAGAATATGTTACTGATAATAGATCACCAAATAAGTATCCCATTAGATCGATTCGGATATTATTCATTAAACTAATTACAACTAAACCAAGAGATAATGCACTATGAGCTAAAATACCAAGTAAACTATCAATTGGAAGTTGTTTTTGGGCTTCTAACCAAAGTAACCCTAAGGCCAGTAAAAGAGTTACAAAAATGACTGCATAAAATAAATTTATATTCAGTAAAAAGCCAAAAGCGATACCAAGTAAAGCTGCATGGGATAGAGTATCACCAAAATAGGACATTCTACGCCAAACAACAAAAGTACCTAAAGGACCTGTTATGCTCGTTAAGCATAATCCTGCAAATAAAGAAGGTAATAATAACTCAATCATTATGTTTTTTTCCATAACAAGACATAGCAATTTGCCTATGTTGATCAATAGTGGGGGAGCAGCAATCATGTTGATGATTATGATGATGTTTATAAACAGCGATTTGTGAAGCCCCATGTTGGCCAAAAAGAGAAATAAACTCAGGATCGTTAGATACAATAGCAGGTATGCCAGAACAACAAATATGATGATTTAAACAAATTACTTCATCTGTTTTTGCCATAACTAAATGAAGATCATGAGAAACCATTAATACACCGCAATTAAACTGTTTTTTTGCATCAGCGATTAGATCATATAATAATACTTGACCATTAACATCCACGCCTTGAGTTGGTTCATCAAGAATCAATAATTGAGGTTGCTTTGCTAAGGCTTGAGCTAATAATACGCGTTGCAATTCCCCACCCGATAATTGATGCATAGATTTATTAATCAAATATTCAGCTTTTACCATTGATAACGTATTAAAAATTTTTTCGGCATTTAACTGTTTATTTAAGTGCATAAAACGTTTAACAGTAATAGGCAGAGTGGTATTTAAATTGATTGATTGCGGTACATAACCAATTGTTAAATTGGTTGAACGCTTAATTGTTCCTGAAGTAAATGGAATTAAACCTAAAATGACTTTTACTAGAGTTGATTTACCTGCACCATTGGGGCCAAGTAATGTAATAATTTGATTAAGATGTATTGCTAACGAAACATCATATAATATTTTTTGATGGTCAATTTCTACTGAAACACTATCAAGAGAAATTAGTGGTGTCATATCGTTAAGAGCCCTTGCCTACAACAATGTTATGTTATATTATAACAATTAATGTTTTTATTCTATCATACTTTTAAATATAGGATATATGGTGTGAAAAAATATATTGCACAAAATAGTAAACAATTAATCTGTTCTTTAATGATATTTTGTTCATTAATATTTATGCAAACTATCACTAATATAGCTAATGCGACAGTTATTTCATCTGTAAAGCCCATTGGGTTTATTACTGAAGCCATTGCTTCAGGAGTAACTGATAATGATATTTTACTTCCTGATAGCGCATCTCCCCACACTTATTATTTAAAGCCCTCTGATTTAGCAAAACTTAAATCAGCCGAACTTGTGGTTTGGGTCGGTGAAGATATGGAAGCTTTTATGCCAACAATTTTAAAAAATATAGATAAGCAAAAGCAAATTGAATTAATGGCTGTACCAGAAATCAAATCGTTACTTAGAACCAGTCATGATGATCACGGAGATGATCATTCTCATGATGAGGTCAATCAAGATCACCATGGTGAATATGATGAGCATATTTGGCTTTCACCTAAAATTGCTAAAATTATCGCACAATCAATTCATGATAGACTTGTTACGCTTTATCCAGATAAAAGCATATTAATTGATGAAAATTTAAACGAATTCATTACTAAACTCACAGAAACAGAACAAAACATTGCAAAAAAACTAATTACCGTACAAAATAGAGGGTATTTTGTGTTTCATGACGCCTATGGGTATTTTGAGGCACAGTTCGGATTAAAAAAACTAGGCAGTTTTACTATAAATCCAGCAGTTCAGCCTGGTGTTCAAAAAGTTTATGCTATTCAACAGGAGCTCAAAGAGCACCAAGCAGTATGTGTATTTCGTGAGCCACAGTTTAGCCCTGCAGTTATTGAAAAATTAGTGAGTGGAACAGATGTTCGAATTGGAGAATTAAATCCATTAGGAACGAGTATAACACCTTCAAAAGGTGCATATTTACAATTTTTAACAAATTTAACACAGCAACTGTTGGATTGTTTAGATAAAAATTAGTTTTAGTAATAAATAGTTAAGGTTAATTTTGGCAAGAAAAATAAAATCCTTCAGTATTGAAAAAAATAATTTTAAAATTCCCTATTTTTCAATATTGGGCGTTCTTTTTATTGTTATTTTATTTACTGCTCTGTGGCGTCCGCTCAATTTGGATCGAACAATTTATGTTCCTTTAACTCCTCAAGTTGAAACTACTGTAAATGATAATTCCAGCTCTATTGATGGCGATGGAAAAGTCGAGATAGTAAATGGAAAAATGGCTACCGTTGCTGAATCATCTGATGTTCCTGAAGATGAGATTGTTAAAGATGAATTAGATGATATCGTTGATGGTAAAGATAATGCAGTACAATATACTATTGTTCGTGGCGATACACTGCATGATATTCTAATTCGTTATAATGTTAATAAAAATGATATCTATCAATTAACAACAAAATTTAAGCAACTTGCAAATCTACGAATTGGTCAACAAATTAGTTGGACAACTGATGATAATCATAATTTGCAAACTTTTAGTTGGACAATATCAAGCAATAATATTCGAATCTATGAAAAATCGGGTGATAAATTTATAGAAAGTTCTGAAACTGCTGAAGTCATCCCACAAAATATTGTTATAAAAGGTGACATTAAATCTAGTTTTGTTGCCGATGCTCGAAAAAGTGGGTTAACTAGTAATGAAATAGGTATTATTACTCGTGCTTTACAGTGGCGCTTAGATTTTCGTCGATTACAAGTTGGTGATAAATTTTCAGTTGCTCTAACACGGGAAATGCATGGTAAAAGCTTATCTAATAGTCAGTTGTTAGGTATTCGAATTAAAAATGGAAATAAGGATTATTATGCTATTTTAGCTGATGATGGTAAATATTATGATATTAATGGTAACAGCTTATCGCAGAGTTTTTTCCGTTATCCTTTAGCGAAAAAAGCACGTGTTTCTTCTGGATTTAATCCACGTCGTTTACATCCAGTTACAGGACAAATAGCCCCTCATAATGGTGTTGATTTTGCTGTATCACGTGGTACTCCTGTATTATCCGTTGGTAATGGTGAAGTAGTAATTGCAAAATATAGTGGTTCAGCGGGTAACTATATTGCTATTCGGCATGGTCGTCAGTATATGACAACTTATATGCACTTGGATAAAATTTTAGTTAAACCAGGTCAACAAGTTAAACAAGGCGATAAAATCGGCCTATCGGGAAATACAGGGCGTTCTACTGGACCTCATCTTCATTTTGAATTACATATTAATAACAAGCCAGTTAATCCATTAACAGCAAGTTTACCTATTTCAGAAGGATTAACAGGTAAGTCGAGAAAGGCATTCTTTTCAAAAGTTAAAAGTATTAGCTCTCAACTAAACTTTTAAGTTTATATATTTGTTTTTATATTTAAACCTTTACTTACCTGGCCTTTTTAAAAAAGGTGGTCAAGGTACCCTTAAAAATTATGTTATCATAAGCTAATTATTATTTAATAATAAATGTTAGGTGCAGTTTGAAAAAATCAACTAAAATAGAAAAAAAACGCTCTTCTAAAAAGACCAGAAAAAATAAAAAGACTACACTTTGGCGACGATTTTTGATACTACTATTTAAGTTGTTTCTTGTCTTTGCTGCAGTGGCAATTATTTATGGTGTTTATCTTGATCAACAAATTAAAGAACGGATTGATGGAAATGTATGGGAGTTACCGGCTGCAGTTTATGGACAAATTATTGATCTTGAACCAGATAGTGAATATAGTCTAAATGATGTGGTAACAATATTAGTTGGTGCGCAATATCGTCAACAAGATACCAAAGCTACTCGTCCAGGCGAATTTATTGTAAGAAATGATGCGGTTGAAATTTATCGTCGACCTTTTACTTTTCCTGATGGTGAAGAGCAAGCTTTTAGAGTCAGAATAACTTTTTATGAAAACCGTATTGATCGTATTACTAATCTAGATTCAGGGCGTGATTTTGGATTGCTTAAGATTGATCCTAAATTAATTACGATGATGCATTCTCCAAATGGTGAACAACGGTTGTTTATTCCATTAAAGAAGTTTCCTGATTCATTATTAAAAACATTAGTCGCAACGGAAGATAAACGTTTTTATGATCATCATGGCGTAAGTTTATACTCTATTGGTCGTGCGATTTTTGTTAATTTAACAACTGGCCGTACTGAAGGTGGAAGTACATTAACTCAGCAAACAGTCAAAAACCTTTTTTTAACTAACGAACGTAGTTTAAGTCGCAAAATACGTGAAGCTTATATGGCTCTTATTTTGGATGGACGCTATAGCAAAGAACGTATTTTAGAGCTTTATTTAAACGAAGTTTATTTTGGGCAAGCGGGTAGTGAAGAGATCCATGGTTTTCCATTAGCAAGTCTTTACTATTTTGGTCGCCCAGTTAATGAACTGACATTAGATCAGCAAGCGGTACTTGTTGGTATGGTAAAAGGAGCTTCATTATATAATCCTTGGACACAACCTCAACAAGTTATTGAACGCCGTAATGTAGTTTTAAAACTTGCTCAGCAGCAAGGTATTATAGATGATGAGTTATATAATTTATTAAGTCAGCGCCCACTATCAGTTTTACCCAAAGGTGGTGTAATTTCGCCACAACCAGCATTTATGCAAGTTGTGCGTAGTGAACTCCGAAAACAATTAGGCGATAAAGCAGAACATCTGTCTGGTATGAAGATTTTTACTACCTTTGATCCTGTAGCTCAATCAGCTGCAGAGCAAGCGGTAACTAACGTAATTGAGAAACTGCGAAAATCAACTAATAAAGAATTACAAACAGCAATGGTTATAGTTAGCCGAGAAACTGGAGAAATTCGTTCTATCATTGGTAGTGCTGAACCTCGTTATCCAGGATATAACCGTGCTTGGTTAACTCAGCGAGCAATTGGTTCATTAGCTAAACCATCAACTTATTTAACTGCACTAGGGCAACCCGACCATTACCAACTTAATACTTGGCTTGATGATAAACCTTTATCAATAAAGCTTGATGGTAATGGTTATTGGGAACCGAAAAACTATGATCGTAAATTTCGTGATCGTGTTATGTTAGTAGATGCTTTAGCACTTTCGCTTAATGTGCCAACAGTTAATCTAGGAATGGCATTAGGGCTTGATGCAACAAGGAATACTTTACAATCATTAGGTGTATCAACAGACCGTATATCTAATTTACCATCAAGATTACTAGGTGCTTTAGAATTAACACCGTTAGAAACGGCGCAGATGTTTCAAACGATAGCTAATAATGGTCAACGATCTCCACTTTCTATTTTAAGATATGTATTGACCGATAAAGGTGAGCTAGTTTATCAAAGCTACCCACAACAGCTTCAGGCTGTATCTCAACAATCGGCTTATTTAACCACTTATGCTATGCAACAAGTTGTTAACACGGGGACATCTCGTTCATTAAAAGCTAAATATGGTTCATTTAATTTAGCAGCTAAGACAGGAACAAGTAATGATTCTCGTGATAGTTGGTTTACAGGGATAGATGGTAAAAATGTTGCTGTTGTTTGGATTGGTTTAGATGATCATTCTCCAATGAAATTAACAGGAGCAACTGGCGCCTTAAAAATTTATAGTGAATATTTACAAAATAATCCACCAAAGAAATTAGTATTGCCACTACCTCAAAATATTTTTATGGTACCTATTGATAGTGATGGGCAGTGGCAATGTGATGGAAGTGGTATTCGCTCTTTACCAGTATGGACAATTAACCCTCATAGCTTATGCTCGGCCAATAACCAGCCTACGTCCGTTCAGCAGGCACCAACTTGGGTTACTGACCTATTAAATAACTAAATGGAAATTATATGCCTGAATTACCAGAAGTTGAGACAAGTCGTCGAGGTATTTTGCCCTATTTGAAAGGACAGATTATTGATAAAATTATTGTTCGACAACCTAAACTACGTTGGCCCGTTGATAAGGCTATAAGCAATGTGCACGGGCAAGTAATTTTAGATATAAAACGTCGTGCAAAATATTTATTATTACAGTTACCCAATAATTGGCTCGTAATTCATTTAGGGATGTCTGGACGTTTACGTATTTTAAAAAATCCACAAAAAGCAGAAAAACATGATCATATTGATTTAATTCTAGAAAATGGTGTCACTCTACGTTATACCGATCCTAGGCGTTTTGGATCTTGGCTTTGGGCAAATTCGCTAGACGAAATATCTCAATTACAACATTTGGGACCAGAACCTTTAAGTGACGAATTTTCAGCTGAATATTTATTTGAAAAAGCAAGGAGTCGAAAAATTCCCATAAAAAGTTGGATTATGGATAACCATATTGTGGTTGGGGTTGGTAATATTTATGCTTCTGAATCGTTATTTATGGCAAAAATCAACCCTACTCGAAAAGTAAACTCCTTACAATTAAATGAATTTGAAAGGCTTGTAGCTGCTATTAAGCAAGTTCTTACTAAATCAATTAAACAAGGAGGAACAACACTCAAGGATTTCCTGCAGTCTAATGGTAAACCTGGATATTTTGCACAGGAGTTACAAGTTTATGGACGCGAAGGTGAACAATGTCTGATTTGTGGTACAGAAATAAAATCACAAAAAATTGGACAGCGTAATACTTTTTATTGTGAATTTTGTCAAAAATAGAAATACTTATTAAGCCAAAATTATCACTTTTGGCTATTTGTCAAATGGCTTTAACATTTTTAATACATCCCTTCTACCGCTTATATAAAAATATCTTATGAAACTCTTTAAACCTTACCTAAATAGGATTAGTATAAGCAATTAGATTTAGAATAATTATTTTTAATATCACTTTGATTATTATATATAATCAAACAATTAAAAGATAAAAATCTTTTTATTTTAAAGGCTATAGACTTGTGACTAGATATCGACTATCTTTCTCAGGGTATAATTGTTAATGGTTTGTAAAGCTTAATATATGGAATTAATTAGAGACAGCATATGAATTCCTAAAAGCTTGGTTTTCTGTTTTTTATGATTTTATATTTTATTCAACTCTGTGTATCTTATTTTTATTAAGGAATTTAAGATGATCAAATTCGCCTCCCGCTTTTTGGCAACTTGTTTTATTTTACTTTTTACCTCAATGGCTAATTCTGAAGTTAGAATTATTATTACTGATGGAGTGAGCTCAGCTAAACCTATAGCTGTTGCCCCATTTAAATGGACAGGTGGTGGAGAACCGCCACAAGCCATTGAAGAAATTATTGCTTCTGATTTGCGTAACAGTGGTAAGTTCAATCCTATTGACGTTAATCAAATGCCTCAGAAACCGACAACAGCTTCAGAGGTTACTCCAACTGTATGGAACAAAGTTGGTGTTTCAGCTGTTGTTGTTGGCTCAATACAACCTGATGCGTCAGGAAAATATCTTATAAATTATCAATTAGTCGATACAGTTAATCGACCAGGTACAGTTTTAGCTCAAAATCAATTCTCTATTGAAAAGCGTTGGGTTCGTTATGCAGCTCATACTGCAAGCGATGAAATCTTTGAATCACTAACTGGTATTAAGGGTGCATTTAGAACACGAATTGCTTATGTTGTAAAAATGACTAAAGGGCCGTTTTCGCACGAATTAAGAGTGTCTGATTATGATGGTTATGATCAAATTACTGTTCATCGTTCTAAGGAACCATTAATGTCTCCTACTTGGTCACCAGATGGGAAAAAAATAGCTTATGTAACTTTTGAAGGAGGGCATTCTTCATTAGTGTTAAAAACTCTGGATAGTGGAGCTGTACAAACAATAGCTTCTTTCCCTCAACATAATGGAGCACCAGCATTTTCTCCAGATGGTAGTAAATTAGCATTTGTTCTATCTAAAGGTGGTAGTTTAAATTTATATATGATGAATTTAAGTAGTAAGAAAATTACTCAAATTACCTCTAGCCGTAGTAATGATACAGAACCATCTTGGATGCCAGACAATCAAACAATTGTTTATACTTCCGATCAAGCGGGTCGACCTCAGTTATATAGTATTAATACCAATACTGGCGAATCGCAAAGGGTAACTTGGGATAATACGCAAAATCAGAATGCTAAAGTGTCACCTGACGGCTCTTTTATTGCAATGATATCAACTAATAATGGTGAACAGCATATAACTCGATATGATATGGATACAAAAACCTATCAACGTTTAACTGATACTTTTTTAGATGAAACCCCAAGTATTGCACCGAACGGTACAATGATTATTTATAGTTCATCTCAGGGATTAGGTACAATTTTGAACCTTGTATCTACAGATGGTAATTTCAAAGCAAGGTTACCAGCAACCGATGGGCAAGTAAAATTCCCTGCATGGTCACCATATTTATAAAGACAGCTTAAAAAAACAACTACATTTCAATTATTAAAATTGTGTAAAGTTTAAGGTCGTTATAATATATTACTCTAATCTTTCAGGCCTGTAATGGGCGTTACTTAGAAGTTGGTTAGATATATAAATAGAATTTATTCAAACAACAGGAGTTTATACAATGCAATTTTCTAAATTTCTTAAAGTAGCAGCGGTTGCTTTACCATTAATCGCTGTAACTGCTTGCTCATCTAATAGCAGCCAAACCGTTAGTGGTAATTTAAATGGTGCTTTATCAAAAGAAGCCTTAGAGCAACTTCAAAAATTACAACAAATTAATACAGTTTATTTTGACTTTGATAAATATAATGTTAGATCTGAATATGCAACATTATTAAATGCACATGCTGAATTTATTCGTACAAGTAACATAAAAGTTGTTATTGAAGGTCATGCTGATGAACGCGGTACTCCAGAATATAATATCGCATTAGGTGAACGTCGTGCTGCTGCAGTTAAATCATATTTACAAGGTAACGGTGCTTCTGCAAGTCAAATGGAAATCGTTTCTTATGGTAAAGAAAAACCTGCTGTGTTAGGTCATGATGAAGAAGCGTATGCTAAAAATCGTCGTGCAGTAGTAACCTATGTAGGATACTAATAACATCTTATAGCGGCTGATTATTCAGCCGTTTTTAATTTTAAGTTTACACTGAGTCTTATATAATATGCATAAAAAAATACTCACATTACTTTTATTCCTTTTATTTACTGGTTGTGCAGCAAGTAGTTCCGACATTGATCAAACGGTTCAAGCACAAGGACAGCTATTGATTGAAAACCAACAAAAAATTAGCGATTTGCAAGCAGATGTAGATACTCTTCGTGGTCAGTTAGAAGAGACAAAATATCAACTTAATCAGATAATTGAACGCCAGAAAATGATTCTTCAACAAATGACTAATAGTTCAGGATTTTCTTCAAATACCGATTTTGATTTACAAGGAGAAGGATATAGTTCAAAAACATCTTCAGATCCTACTTTGTCCAAATCTTCATCAGATTTATCTGGATGGGTAACTACTGGCGATGATAAAGCGGATTATAATTTTATAATCCGATTTGTTAATGAAGGCAAGCAAAATAACGAGGTTATTGATGCCTTTAAAAAACATCTGAAATCTTATCCAAAGTCTAGTTATCGAGCTAATGTTAACTATTGGCTAGGTCAGCTTTTATATAAACAAAGTAAAAAAAATGATGCTTCATTTTATTATGCTACTGTAGTAAAAGATTTTCCGTCTTCTTCCAAAGCTGCTGATAGTCTTTATAAAGTGGGGTTAATTTTACTTGATAAAGGAGATACCAAAAAAGCTAAAACTGTTTTTCAACAAGTAGTGAATAAATACCCAAAAGATAAGAATGCGGTAGTGCTTGCTAATAAAAAGTTAGCGTCACTAAAATGAAATGTATAAATAATCAGCTATTAGAAAAATGTAGCAATAAAGTGGTTGCGTAGTAATACAATTATAAGTATTATAGCACCCCGAAATTACTTATCGTTTCAGCTATTAAGCGCATAGTAGTTCTTATCAAATGGGTCGTTAGCTCAGTCGGTAGAGCAGCGGACTTTTAATCCGTTGGTCGAGCGTTCGAATCGCTCACGACCCACCATTATTAAATTTTAAAATTTAACCAGTAAATTTTTTCCAATTAAAGAAAGCAATAAGTTTTTTAGGAAAATGATCTTAGCAAACATAATATTGATAAATATTTTACGATAAGTTCCTTTTTATATTGATCAGCTGCACCTAAATAAGAAAAAACTTTCTCTCAGTTTTATACTCCTATCTTTTGAATCGCTAGTTACTTGCTGATTCTAAATTGATCCTCGCCAAAAAAGTGGACAAAAGTCGCCTCTATGATATAAACAAAAATCATAGGAGACAAATATTATGGTCAAAAAATTTAGTATCGAATTCAAACAACAATCAGTGGATTATGCGTTATCTAATGTACACCTTTCTATCAGCGAACTTGCCAACCATCTAGGTGTGGGTAAATCAACCCTAGATAAATGGATTAGGCAACTTTCCCCGAATAAAACTAGCCGTCGGGAGTTAACCGCTGAGCAACAGCGGATAATGGCGTTAGAAAAAGAGATTAAAGAACTGAAAATGGCTAATGATATACTAAAAAAGGCGCATGTGTACTTCATCAACAATCCAAGTCGATGAAGTACGCTTATATGAAAAATCATTTAACCAGCTATCCGGTTACTAGGATATGCTCATTACTTGGTGTCAGTTCATCGGGTTATTATGCTTGGTTAAAAAGAGCAAACAAATCAGCTAAACTCAGCGAGTATATCCAAAAGCAGTATTGGCAACATAAAGCTCGTTTGGGTGCGCCAAGCCTGCTTCATGATGCAAGAGAAGCGGGCTATCAAGTTTCAGAAAGGACAATTAGCCGTGTTTTGCAACAATTGGGATTACGTAGTTTGAGATTACATAGTAAAGCAGCACGTAAATTCAAGTATAAAACAGACACGGCTCATCACAATATTGTGCCCAACACGTTAGATAGACAATTTAACCCTGATAAGCCGAATACGACATGGGTAACCGATATTACTTATATTAAAACGGGTGAAGGTTGGTTATATTTGTCGGTGATTATCGATTTATATGGACGAAAAGTGATTGCTAGGCAAACCAGTCGCTACATAGACCGTCATTTAGTGTGTAATACATTAAAACAAGCCTTATTTCGGCGTTACTTTCCTAAAAATGTACTCATTCATAGTGACCAAGGAAGCCAATATTGCAGTGCTGATTTCAAGCAATTATTGTTACAATATGAACTAAGGCAAAGCATGAGTCGAAGAGGCAACTGCTTTGATAATGCGGTTGTTGAGAGTTTTTTTCATACACTCAAAACCCATATTATTCATGACTGTTACTACAAAACGAGGAAGCAGGCTAATAAAGCACTATTTGAATATATTGAAATCTATTATAATCGGATACGCCGTCATTCAGCCAATGGCTGGGTATCACCTGAACAATATGAACAACAATATTACCAAAACGAAAAAATGATAGAGGCGGGCACTGTCTAATATTTTGGCGAGGATCACTATTGAGTAGCTGGGCTATCTCTTTTTTATTCTTTCCGGCTTGTAATAATACGAAAATCTGGTATCTTTCCTTCCTAGAAAGGTGATTATAATTCATAGCAATTTCCAAACTGTGGTGGTGCGAAGGTGCTAGTATAAATCACCTTTCTACTTTCTTCACTCCACCGTGTTTAAAATTGCACTTCATGTTTGAATCCAGGTCTTTAGAAAGAATAAATTTATTAGCCATAAAATAAATAGTCAATCATCTTCTGGAAATACTACATCAGGAAATACTTCATTAAATTTAGGGTGAAAATTACCAGCCGCAATGGCTTTGAGTTCGTCTATATCTGCTGTACTTGGGGGGATAATTCCAACTTCATATAAATCTTGTAGAGCCTTTATATAGAGAGGATAAGCGGCATCATAAGCGGCTTGGTCGCCTGTTTCTTTAATTGAGCTGAAGTAGTGGCAAAACTTGATTTTTTCTCGTTTAACCGCCTGTTTTGCTGCGTCAATCCAAGGGTAAATGCTGGGATCTGGTGTTTTCATGATGTTTCCTTATTCATCGTTATAAATCAAGTGCGCCGAAATGGATCATAGACATAAAGAAAAAAGTCAAAATTACCATACCAATAGTGGTGGGCATACTAAAGTAAGCATGGCCTAAAAGGTAGCTACCCACACACCAAGCAATAATCAGCAACCACGCAATGATATGCTTCACGTGCGAATTGGATGCCAATAAAAACCAGTACCGCAATCAAAAAGCTGCTGGAAATTGGCCAAACTATTAGGCTGATAGCCACAAACTCGAAAAATACAACATTGTAAGCTTCAGTATTAAATTTATATTTTAATAAATCACTTTGCAAGCTCATTTTTTGCCTCCCTGTTGTCAAACTGGTTTTAATAAGCTGTCTTATGTAATCAGCCATACTGATTTTATGATAAAAGCAATATTGGTCGAGTTGTTCTCGCAGTGCCATCAGTAAATCAATAGTGGTTCGCTTCATGCCGCAGGCAGGGGTATTGATTTTCTTCATTAGTGTAATATCTTTATCTTTTGCTATATATAGCATCAACTTAAAAAAAGCGACCCGCATAAGCTGCTGTAGTACTCACTTTTAAGTATAGCTAAATGAAATAGCATGATTTTCTAAAATTTTTTGCAAAGATTGAACTACTCAATAAGCGATAATGCGATCTTTATTCGGATTTATTGGTGATTACGCTATAATGGCGCTAATTTTTTAATTAGTAAAGTTAGAAGAGCAATGGCGTTAAAAATAACCAATAAATGTATTAATTGTGACATGTGTGAGCCTGAGTGCCCAAATGAGGCAATCTCAATGGGGTTTGATACTTATGAAATTGATCCCAATAAATGTACAGAATGTGTCGGTTATTATGATCATTCGACTTGTCAGCGAGTTTGCCCTATTCAAAATGCTATCATTGCAGATCCTGAACATATTGAAACAAAAGAGGAGTTATTAGTAAAATTTGAGGGGCTTAAGTCTTCTTAAATCAGTTTAATTTAATATCAATTCGAAGCTCTTTTGGAATTTCAAAAGTGATATTTTCTAAAATGCCATCTGTCTCAATAAGTGATGTGCAACCTAAGATTTTTAAATGATCAATCACCTGTTGTACTAAAATCTCAGGCGCAGAAGCACCTGCTGTTACGCCGATCGTATGTGTGTTTATTAACCACTCTTTTTGGATGTCAGATGCAAAATCAATTAAATAAGCTTGTTTGCTGTTTCGCCTTGCTAGCTCGGCTAGGCGATTTGAATTAGACGAATTTTTAGAACCTACGACTAAAACAATGTCTGCGCGTGATGATAATTGTTTCACTGCTTGCTGGCGATTGGTTGTGGCATAGCAGATATCATTTTTGCGTGGGCTGCGAATATAAGGAAAACGTTTTTTTAAAGCATCTATAATTTGAGCAGTATCATCAACGGATAAAGTTGTTTGAGTGGTAAAGCAAAGATTATTTTCGTTTTTTACCTGTAGCTTTTTTACATCATCAATTGATTCGATTAAATAAATACCACCTTCGGGATTGTTATATTGTCCCATTGTACCATCTACTTCAATATGCCCAGCATGGCCGATTAAAATAACCTCTTCACCACGATAACTCGATCTAGCCACTTCCATATGAACTTTGGTTACAAGTGGGCAAGTGGCATCAAAAACACGGAGTTTACGTTGTTTGGCTTCCTCACGGATAGCTTTAGACACTCCATGCGCTGAAAAGATAAGAATTGAGTTATCGGGTACTTCGCTAATATCTTCAATGAAAATTGCCCCTAATTCTTTTAGGCGATTAACGACATACCGATTATGTACTACTTCGTGACGAACATAAACTGGTGCGCCAAACAATTCTAGTGCACGTTCAACAATTGTGATAGCACGATCTACACCAGCGCAAAAACCGCGAGGATTGGCCAAAATAATTTGCATACTATACAGTCTTCTTTGGTTTTTTATAATTACTGAAAATAAATAGTCCAATACCAACGCAGATTGCACAGTCAGCAATATTAAAAGTTGGATAGTGCCAGTCACCAAAATTGACATCTAAAAAGTCAATCACAAATCCATGATAAAGACGATCAAATAAATTACCTAATGCACCGCCTAAAATCATTGATAACGACAAGTTCTCTAATTTTTGTTGGCAAGTGTTGCGGTATAACATGCGTACTATCACGGCACTGATAATTAAAGCGATAGCAGCAAGCATCATACGTTGCCCTTCAAAAATGCTAAAGGCAGCGCCAATATTGCGTACATAAGTGATAGAGAAGAATGGCAAAAGATTCACTGATTCAAATAGCGAGAAATTATTTATAATCCAAAATTTACTTGCGATATCAATGATAAAAACAATGATTGCAAATAATAACCAGTAAAGTCCATTATCTTTTTTCATATAGTTTGTGCTCATTATTATGTTTCCGCCGACAATCGTCGACGGAAAAGGTACTAGATTGCTTAAGGGATTGGCATAGCTCCATTTAATTTACTAAATAGATTGCTATGCGAAATGCCTTACCTCGCCTTTGCCGTGAATGTTTTCTTCACAACGCTTACATAAATGTGATGTTGGCTCATTATCGACGGTATAGTGCCAGCAACGAGGGCATTTATCACCTTGTGCTTTAGCGAGTTCAATTTTTAGTCCTTGAATATCGCTTTGTACTGCATTTTCTGGTGCTTCTTGTAATAGTTTTACGCTAGCTTGTGATGTTAGTAATACAAAGCGTAATTCGTTTTCTAATTTAGCTAATGTTGCTGCAATATCTTTATCAGCATAAAGCGTAACAGCAGCTTCAAGCGCACCACCAATCACTTTATCATTACGACCTTGTTCAAGCACTTTATTCACTTCGCTACGAATGGCTAAAATCTGAGCCCAATATTCGCTATTTAATGCTTCGCTTTCTGGCAATGTAAATAGTGCTGTATACCACTCATCTTCAAAAACAAATTCTTGTTTATCAGCCATTGGCAGATATTGCCAAATTTCATCAGCAGTGAATGATAAAATAGGTGCAATCCAACGAACCATTGCTTGCGCAATATGATATAAAGCAGTTTGGCAACTGTGACGGGCAATACTATCACTTTTTGCTGTGTATTGGCGATCTTTAATAATATCTAAATAGAATGATCCCATTTCGATTGAGCAAAATTGCATAATACGTTGTACGACTTTATGGAAATCATAATTTTCATAAGCCTGAATAATTTGTTCTTGTGCTTCTTTTGCCATACTAACCGCCCAGCGATCAAGTACAACCATATCTTCTGGTTTTACCATATCTTTAGCTGGATCAAATCCATTTAAATTCGCCAGTAAAAAACGTGCGGTATTACGAATACGGCGATAACTATCGGCAGCTCGTTTGATAATTTCTTCCGAATAACTCATTTCGCCTGAATAATCGGTCGATGCAATCCATAGGCGTAAAATATCAGCCCCAAGTTTGTTCATCACTTCTTGTGGTGTCACAATATTACCTAGTGACTTAGACATTTTACGGCCTTGACCGTCAACTACAAAACCATGTGTTAATACTTGTTTATAAGGGGCTTTATTATCAATTGCTGTTGATAACATTAATGAAGACATAAACCAACCACGATGTTGATCTGAACCTTCTAAATAAAGTTCTGCATCATATCCTTCAAATTCAGGGCGTGCACGCACAACAGAAGAGAATGTTGATCCTGAGTCAAACCAAACATCTAACGTATCAGGTACTTTACGATAATCATCAGCATCAGGACCTAAAAGATCTTTAATATCAGCATCCCACCAAGCTTGAATGCCATCTTTTTCAACTAGCTGTGCAACTTTTTCAACTAATGCTAGTGTATCAGGATGAAGTTCTTCGGTCTCTTTGTGAACAAACAACGTCATAGGTACACCCCATGTGCGTTGGCGAGAAATGCACCAATCAGGGCGATTAGCAACCATGGTTTCAATGCGTGCTTGTCCCCAATCAGGGATCCAACGAACTTGCTTAATTTCTTTTAATGATTGGGTTCGCAGACCTTGTTTATCCATGCTAATAAACCATTGTGGTGTTGCACGATAAATAACAGGTGTTTTATGGCGCCAACAACATGGATAGCTATGTTCAATATTTTCAAAGTGTAATAGTGCGTTATGTTCTTTTAATATTTCAACGACAATTTTATTCGCTTTAAAGACAAATAATCCATCGAGACCAGCGCCCGTTCCTGGCAAGTAACAACCATTACCACCAACTGGATTTGCCACTTCAAGACCATATTTTTGACCGACCATAAAGTCTTCTGTACCATGTCCGGGAGCGGTATGCACAGCCCCTGTACCTGCATCAATTGTAACGTGTTCGCCAAGTACAACTGGTTCATCAAAATCAAGGAATGGGTGTTTAAAACGTAGCAACTCAAGAGCATTACCTTGGCAGCTACCTAATACTTTCCATTGGTCGATATTGGCACGTTGCATCACAGACTCAACTAAATCAGTTGCTAAAATTAAGCACTCTTTATCATTAATTTGAACAAGTTGATATTCAAAATCAGCATTTAAAGCTATCCCTCGGCTAGCTGGTAATGTCCAAGGCGTGGTTGTCCAGATAACAGCATAAATGGTTAAATCAGTATTGATACCAAATTTATTTGCTACGGCTTGATTATCAACAGCTTTAAATTTCACATCAATTGCTGGCGATGATTTATCATAATATTCAACTTCTGCTTCGGCTAAAGATGACATACAATCAGTACACCAATAAACAGGTTTAGCGCCTTTAACTAAATGACCGTTTTTTATCACTCTACCTAACGCACGGATAATATTCGCTTCGGTATTGTAGTCCATTGTACGGTAAGGGTTTTGCCAATCACCTAGTACGCCCATACGGATAAAATCAGCTTTTTGTAGTTCAACTTGTGAAGCGGCATAATCGCGGCAAATTTGACGAAACTCAGCAGGTGTTACTTTTACACCTGGTTTTCCTACTTGCTCTTCAACTTTTTGTTCAATCGGTAAGCCATGACAATCCCATCCTGGAATATAAGGGGAATTATAACCGCTTAACCCTTTTGATTTGATAATAATATCTTTAAGGATTTTATTAACGGCGTGGCCAATATGTAGTTTTCCGTTTGCATAAGGAGGGCCATCATGCAGAATAAAGTTTTTTTTACCTTTTTTGGCCGAGCGAATTTTGCGATAAAGTTCTTTATCGTACCAATTTTGTAACATTGCTGGTTCGCGTTTAGCAAGATCTCCTCGCATTGGGAATCCAGTTTCCGGTAGATTCAATGTATTTTTATAGTCTGTCATGCTGATTTATTCCAGTTAAATGTGTTGATACTACTTTTTATTGGTTAATTTTGCACTGATCTTTTTCGCAGTGCAAATATCTTGTGTAATTTGTTGTTTTAATTCTGCTAATGAGTCAAATTTTTTCTCATCGCGTAATTTTTTGATGAACGTTATGTCTAAATATTGTCCATATATATTACCCGAAAAGTCAAAAAGATTTACTTCAAGTATTGCGGTTTTTCCATTAATAGTTGGTCTTATCCCAATATTGGCGATACCGTGATAATTCTGATTATTGCAGATATTTTTGACTTTAACTAAATAGACTCCTTGTAATGCAGGCTTTTTTCGAAGTAAGTGAATATTTGCTGTTGGAAATCCCAATTCCCTTGCTAAAGCATTGCCATGGACTACGCGACCTTGAATTGTATAATCACGACCTAATAGGCAATGAGCCAATTCAAAATCACTATTCAAAAGTGCTTGGCGAACAGCTGTACTACTTATACGAAAGTTATTCCAAACAAATGTTGGTATGCTTTCTACTACAAAATCATGATTTCGCGAATATTGTTGTAGAAGGTTGATATCCCCTTTACGTTCAAATCCGAACCGAAAATCATCACCAATTGTAATGTATTTAGCTTGTAGCTTATTGATCAACCAATCTTGAATAAAATGATCGGCAGACATATTGGCAAAAGTTTGGGTAAATGGAATAGCAATAATATAGTCGATACCTAATTTTTCAATAAAAATAACTTTTTCATGAAATGAAGTTAAACGTGACGGCGCATTATCTTGGGCAAAAAACTCTAGTGGTTGCGGCTCAAACAACATCACAACTGTGGGAAGATTGCGTTTTTTACCTTGTTTAATAATATGGTTAATTAATTGTTGATGTCCTAAATGCACGCCATCAAAATTTCCCAAGGTTAGAACACATTGAGAAAACTGATTTTTTAGATTAGTTATACCACGGATAATCTTCATGAAAACAATGTTATTTATATTAAGTAACCAAGAATTATACCAATCTTTCTTGAAGATGCACGCAATATAAAGTTAGATTTTGTCGCTTTTCTTCAAGCATTTTCACTGTTTGAGATAAAATGCTAAGTGACTCGGTCATACTTTAAACTGTTGTGATTCAAACATACTCATTTATAAAATTAATAATGGTTTAGTGCTCGCAAAAATTCTTGCCTTGTGCTTGGGTTTGTTTTAAACCCGCCTCCGAGCGCAGTTGTTGTTGTAATACTATTGGAGTCTTTAATACCTCGGGCTTTAACGCAATAATGGGTTGCATCAATAGAAACCGCCACATTAACTGTACCTAGTAGTGTTTGTAGTGCCACTAAAATTTGTTGTGTTAATCTTTCTTGTACTTGAGGGCGTTGGGAAAAAAAAGTTACAATTCGATTAATTTTCGATAAACCAATGACTTTATCTTTGGGAATATAAGAAACCGTTGCTTTACCGTCTATTGTGACAAAATGGTGTTCACAGACACTAGTTAGCGTAATATCGCGAACCGTTATCATTTCATCAACTTGCATTTTATTTTCGATTAACGTAATTTTTGGAAAATTTTCGTAATAAAGACCAGAAAAAATCTCATCAACATACATTTTCGACACGCGGTGAGGAGTTTGTGCAAGGCTATCATCAGATAGATCAAGTTCCATTAGCTTCATAATTTCACGAAAATGCGACTCGATTTTTGCTTTACGCTCATTATTATCTATAACTAGACGGCATAATGGTGTTTCAAGATTTTTATCTGCGAGGGCTTCTTTGACTTTTTGCGCGGCAAGGCTTAATTGTGTCATTTATTACATACTCAAGCGAAAATGAATGCGTTATTATATAACACTCATTGCGCAATATACAGTTGTTTACACATGATTTTATACTGAAACATAGTGTTACCTGAAACTTTTTTACATTATATTGTTGACTTGGTAAGAATATTATTGCCAATTAGGTGTTATACTATCAGCCATTAAATTAAATAATGTTTAGGTAACCATAATGCCAAATAATACACCGATTATTTTAATTGATGGATCATCTTATCTTTATCGTGCTTTTTTTGCTTGTCCACCATTAACCAATGCTAAAGGTGAGCCTACAGGCGCTATTTTTGGTGTGGTTAATATGGTTCGTAGTTTAATTAATCAGTACAATCCTACACATATTGCTGTGGTCTTTGATGCAAAAGGAGGATCATTTCGCAATGAGCTTTATAATGAATATAAAGCCACGCGAGATGAAATGCCTGAAAATCTTCGTCCGCAAATTGAACCTATTCATACTATTTTGAAAGCTATGGGATTACCATTACTTTGTATTGAGGGTGTTGAAGCCGATGATGTAATTGGTACATTAGCAAGACAGGCTGAGAGGGAGAATCTAGAAGTATTAATCAGTACTGGCGATAAAGATATGGCGCAGCTAGTGAGCGATAGAATTACATTGATTAATACGATGAATAATACCCAATTAGATCCACAAGGGGTAATAAAAAAATTTGGTGTTCCGCCAGAAAAAATTATTGATTATTTAGCTTTAAGAGGCGATTCGTCTGATAATATTCCTGGCGTACCAGGTATAGGTGAAAAGACAGCACAAAGTTTGTTATCTGAATTTGATGGTGTCGAGGATATTTATAATCGGTTAGACGATATTGAAAAATTGAAGATCCGAGGTGCTAAATCTTTAAAACAGAAATTGATTGATAATCAAAATGATGCCGATCTTTCTTATTTACTTGCAACAATCAAAACTGATGTTAAGTTAGATTTTTCCAATGAACAATTATTGGTAGGTGATATTGATGTTAAGGCTCTAGTTGAGTTATTTAATTATTATGGTTTTCATCGTTGGCAAAAAGAATTAATGGCTGGTACTTTTTTAAATCAGCAGAAAAATCAAGTTATAGAAGGTGATGATAATTACTTCATTCAAGAAGAACAAACAACAGCACAAAAAAGAGAGACTGATTACCAGTGTATATTAACTGAAAAGCAATTAGATGAATGGATCACAAAATTAACGAATAGTGGACTATTTGCTTTTGATACTGAAACAGATAATGTTGATCACGTGCATGCTAAATTAGTTGGTATATCATTAAGTGTTGAACCTCATCAAGCGGCTTATATTCCACTTTCTCATCAGTATTTAGGTGTTCCTAAGCAATTACCACTAGATGATGTATTAGCTAAATTAAAACCAATATTTGAAAATCCAGAAATCAAAAAAATTGCCCAAAATGCAAAATTTGATTACAGCGTGCTAGCAAATTATGGCATAACCATACAAGGAATTGCGTTTGATACTATGATTGAATCTTATGTATTAAATAGTAATGACCGTCATGATATGGATAGTTTGGCCAATCGCTATTTGGATCATAAAACCATTACTTATGATGAATTAACTAAATTTGATAAAATTCAGGTTACTATTGATAACATTGATGTGGAAAAAACCACACAATATGCTGCCGAAGATGCCGATGTTACCTTACAATTGCATAATAAATTATGGCCAGATCTTGAAAAAGATGAAAAATTAAAAGCTTTATTCACTGATATTGAAATGCCACTTACCACTTTGATAGCAGAAATGGAACGAACAGGTGTTTTGATTGATGTTAAGTTATTAAATAAACATTCTAGTGAATTGAGAAAGAAATTAAACGAAATTCAAGAAACGTTACAATTGTTGGCAGGTGAAAAATTTAATCCAGCATCACCTAAACAGATTCAAGCTCTTTTATTTGATAAACATCAATTACCAGTTCTCAAAAAGACACCAAAGGGCGAGCCATCAACCAGTGAAGATGTTTTGAGTGAGCTAGCTAATCAATACGAATTACCACGCATGATCTTGCTTTATCGTAGTTTAGCTAAGTTAAAAAATACTTATACCGATAAATTGCCATTGATGGTTAGTCCTATCGATCATCGTATTCATACCAATTATAATCAAATCGGTACTGTAACTGGGCGATTGTCGTCAAATGAGCCAAATTTACAACATATTCCAGTGCGTAATCAAGAAGGCCGACGAATTAGACAGGCATTTATTGCGCCAAAAGGTTATAAGATTATTTCTGCCGATTATTCGCAAATTGAATTACGTATCATGGCGCATCTATCACAAGATAAAAGTTTACTTTATGCTTTTTCTCATGACAAAGACATTCACCGTGTTACGGCTAGTGAAATTTTAGGTAAAACTGAATCTGAAGTGACTTCTGAAGAGCGAAGGCGTGCAAAGGCGGTTAACTTCGGATTAATTTATGGTATGAGCGCCTTTGGTTTATCTAAACAAATTAATATTGCACGTAAAGAAGCCCAGTTTTATATCGATCGTTATTTTGAGCGCTACCCAGGTGTTCAAGCGTATATGGACCAAATTCGCCAACAAGCTGCTGAACAAGGTTATATTGAAACCCTATCTGGTCGACGTTTATATCTTCCGAAAATTAAATCAGGAAGTGGTATTGAACGACGCGGTGCTGAGCGTGCTGCCATTAATGCTCCAATGCAAGGTACAGCGGCTGATATTATTAAAACAGCAATGATTAAGGTAAGCGAATGGATAAAAAGCTTGCCTGTAGGTAATATTAGAATGGTTATGCAAGTACACGATGAGTTAGTATTTGAAGTAAAAGAAGAATTAGTTGAGCAATATAAAGCCCAAATAAAATCGATCATGGAAAATTGTTACCAACTATCTATACCATTAAAAGTGGATGTAGGTGTGGGTGATAATTGGGATGAAGCACATTAATCATACTAAATTCGTACTAAATAATTCAGCCTTATCTGTCTAGTTAAGGCTGATATTATACTTAAACGTATACTTTCCTGAAACTTTTTAACAAGTTAAATTAACCTGTTAACTATAATGGAACTATTGCCGAAACCTTTCGGCGTGTTAGAATAAGCAACTAAATTGAATCGATACAAACATATTATTCTGCTTGTTGATATATGGCAGAATTAAAGGAAATGGTGCTGGTATTCGTGTTGTTGTTAAAGCTCTATTTTCGTTATTATTAGGATTATTTCATGAAAATCAAAACCCGTTTTGCACCTAGCCCAACAGGCTATTTACATGTAGGTGGTGCTCGTACAGCACTTTATTCTTGGCTCTATACTCGCCATGCAAAAGGTGCATTTGTATTACGCATTGAAGATACCGATCTTGAGCGCTCAACGCCTGAAGCGATTGAAGCAATAATGGAAGGTATGAATTGGTTAAAATTATCATGGGACGAAGGTCCTTATTATCAGACTAAACGCTTTGATCGTTATAATCAAGTCATCGATGAAATGTTAGCCAAAGGTACAGCTTATCGTTGCTACTGTTCTAAAGAGCGCCTTGAAAAATTGCGTGAAGAGCAGATGGCAAAAGGTGAAAAAGCGCGTTACGATGGGCATTGCCGTTGTGCTTCAGTACAACAAGAGCATACTCATGATGAGCCACATGTTGTTCGTTTTGCTAACCCTACTGATGGTACTGTTATTTTTAATGATTTAATCCGTGGTCCAATTGAGATTGCTAATAAAGAGCTTGATGATCTTATTATTCGCCGCACTGATGGTTCACCAACTTATAATTTCTGTGTCGTTGTTGATGATTGGGATATGGAAATTACCCATGTTATTCGTGGTGAAGATCACATCAACAACACACCACGCCAGATCAATATCCTAGAAGCATTAGGAGCGCCAATTCCTAAATATGGTCATGTATCAATGATTTTAGGGGATGATGGACAAAAATTATCTAAACGTCACGGAGCGGTTAGTGTCATGCAATATCGTGATGATGGTTATTTGCCCGAAGCATTACTTAACTATTTAGTGCGTCTTGGTTGGTCACACGGTGATCAAGAGATATTTTCTGTTCCAGAAATGATTAGTTATTTTTCATTAGATGCGGTTAGTAAATCAGCCAGTGCCTTTAATACTGAAAAATTACTTTGGTTAAATCACCATTATATCAACCATCTTGATGCGGATTATGTTGCTCAACATTTAATTTGGCATATGAACCAACAAGGATATGATTTATCAAAAGGTCCTGATCTTATCACTATTGTTAAGTTATTTGGTGAACGTTGTAAAACGCTTAAAGAGATGGCTGAATCATGTGCTTATTGCTATCGAGATTTTGAAGATTATGATGCCGATGCGGCTAAAAAACATTTACGCCCAGTCGCCAAAGAGCCATTAGAAACAATTAAAGCAAAAATTGAAGCTATTGCTGACTTTGATTGGCAAATTGATAAAATTCATCATGCGATTGAAGCAACTGCAACTGAGCTTAATGTTGGTATGGGTAAAGTTGGCATGCCATTACGCGTTGCTGTAACAGGTATCGGGCAATCGCCATCGGTTGATGCAACTGTTTTTGCGGTAGGCAAAAAACGAGCGCTTGCTAGAATTGATAAGGCTTTGGCATATATTAATCAACGTGAGCAATCTCAAAATTAATATATTTATTGCAGGGAAATCCCTGCAACCCTTTTTGTCAAAGTGAGAACTTCTATGGTTCGCTTAAAAAAACGCTATTGGATCGTACTCAGTATTTTATTTTTCCTCATATTGTTTTGCTTGTTTGGGTGGCATTATTGGCAGACTTTCAAGCAGAAAAATGGGATTATTGTCGATTGGCATGGTGCTAGCGTTGGCTTTAAAGGTCTTACTTTTGACGAACTTACTGTCAGTAAACCATCTCAAGTTTCTATAACTGCTAAAAATTTATCAATTTCATTATCGCAGTTAACTGCAAATAATTTAGATATTTATTGGCAACCCAATGAATCTGAAATAGCTTTAGAAACTATTGAAAATACGGTTGATACAACGACTGAAACGCTTAATCAATCTGATCCCGATCTCTCTTTGATTTCAACTATTATTTATTGGTTACCTAAAACGATTCATATAGATACACTGCGACTTTATGAACAAAATAAAGCGAGATTAGATTTAAAAGTTGATATAAGTAAACAGCAAGAAGCAATACAACTTAATTTATCAACCAATACCCAAGAAATAACACAATTGTCTGCCACTTTGTTGTTTAATCAACAGGCTTTGCGGATTGATATACAAAACGGCCTTTTTAAAACATCCCTAAATCAATTTGGTTTACAAAATAGTAATTTAGTCTTACCGTTTACTGGTTGGCTATCTAGTCATCAATTGGAATTAATAACTTCGGATAAAGCATCAATTAGTTTAGAAAAAGCAAATCTTTCTGATGATTTAATCCTTGGTTCTTCCAACGGGGATTTCAATATTCAACTTAAATCAAACATTCCATTTGATAGTAACCAACTATCTGCTATAGCAACATTAACCATTAATAAACTCAATGGTATTTATAAAACTAGTGAAATTAAATCGGTTACAGGCGATATCAATATTATTATTAAAGATAACCAATTTACTATTTCAACACCAGTATTAAATATTCAAGAAGTAAATATGGGGATCGCTTTTGAAAAGATTAAATTAGTTGGAAGCTATTTAGCCTCGTTTAAAGCACCAAACAAAGGAACGGTTACATGGAAAAAAGCTCAAGCTAATATCTTCTCTGGTTTGGTTTTTATTGAAGAAAATAAATTGAATTTAGCTAAATTACCCCAACAATTTAATTTAAGGTTAAAACAGATACAACTAAAAGATATTTTTAAGCAATATCCTTCTGAAGGGCTTGCTGGTGATGGTGTAATTGATGGTATTTTACCTATTACGTTATCAGAGATAAAGAAAAAGGGTGAAACAGCTTTAAAATTTGTCATTAAAAATGGCAAGTTAGTTACGATCAACGAGGGTTATTTACAATTTGAAAATTCTGCTCTCAAAAGCTATGGGCAAAATAACCCCAATATGAAAATACTCACTGATATTATTAAAAATTTTCATTATACTAAGTTACAAGGCGCAGTTGATTACGCTAATGACATTGCCAAATTAAAATTGAATATTCAAGGCAGTAATTTGGATGTCGAAAATGGCAAAGCGGTTAATTTAAATATCAACCTAGAAGAAAATATGACTAAATTGCTCATGAGTTTACAGTTATCCGATCAAATTAGTGAGCCAATCCGTAAACGTATTGAAGCTTATTTAAAAAATAAATCTTCAAAATAAGAGGTTATTTTATGGTACGAAATGTTATTGCAATTATAATATTAGCAGGTGTATTAACGGGATGTTCACCAACAGTTAAAGTTCAAGCACCGAGTGAACCAATTAATATCAATTTAAATGTTAAGATAGACCATGAAATTAATATTAAGGTTGATAAAGCTTTAGATAATATAATCAATAAATCTGGATTATATTAATTAATAAATTTTGTTTTTATCTGTCTTTTTGATTATAAGTATTAATAAAAATCTATACTCACATTCAAATAAATAAAATATGATGTATTTATTAAGGAGTTTGTTATGAATATCTGTAAGAAAGCAACCTTGGTATTATTTTCAGTTGTGTTATCTTTTTCTGCGTTTGCATTAAATTTAGATCAAGCAATAGATTCATTAAGCCAAGCCAAAGCACAAGGGATAGTTGGTGAACAGGCTGATGGTTATTTAGGTGTAGTGAAAAACGAAGGTAACGCTTCTGAAATTGCACAATTAATTAATCAGGCTCGTAAAGAACAATACCAAAAAGTATCAGCTGAAAGTAATGTCTCTTTAAGTGAAGTAGAAAAAAAGGCTGGTAGTAAAGCGCAAGAAAAGACCCCAGCAGGTCAATATATAAAGCGACAAGGTCAATGGTTAAAAAAATAATTGCTACTTTTTTCAGTAGTAAGAAAAGTATAATCACATTATGCTTTAATTGTGTATAAATAATGTGTATTCTGTTTGTTTAAATATTTGTTTTATGTTTAACAAAATAAAAAAATTTATCTAGTTAGTTTTTACTTGTAACAGTATCGCTTATGCGATTTGAAATGGAGAAAATCAATGTGTTCGATTTTAGGTATTCTTGATATTAAATCAGATCCAGAACAACTACGAACAAAAGCATTAGAGCTATCATGTCTACAGCGTCATCGTGGTCCTGATTGGTCTGGTATCTTTGCGTCTGATAAAGCAATTCTTGCTCATGAACGTTTATCAATTGTAGATGTTAATACAGGATCTCAGCCTCTTTATAATAAAGATAAAACCCTAGTTTTAGCGGTAAATGGCGAAATTTATAATCATCAAGAACTCCGAAATCAGTACAAAGATCGTTATGAGTTTCAAACAGGTTCTGACTGTGAAGTGATTCTTGCTTTATATCAAGAAAAAGGTATTGATTGCCTTGATGAATTACAAGGTATGTTTGCTTTTATCCTTTATGATATCAATAAAGGCAGCTATTTTATTGGCCGTGACCATATTGGTATTATTCCAATGTATACAGGTCATGATGAAAATGGCACATTTTATGTTGCCTCTGAAATGAAAGCATTAGTGCCTGTTTGTAAAACAATTGAAGCTTTCCCTCCAGGATGCTATCTATCTAGTACCGAAGGTGAAATCAAAACGTATTACAAACGTGACTGGATGGATTACGAAAATGTGAAAGACAATAAGACGGATATTAATGCACTGCGTGTTGCATTAGAAGAGTCTGTAAAAAGTCATTTAATGTCTGACGTGCCATATGGTGTTTTATTGTCAGGTGGACTTGATTCTTCCGTCATTTCAGCGATCACTAAAAAATTCTCTGCACGTCGTGTTGAAGATCACGAAAAATCAGAAGCATGGTGGCCACAGTTACACTCATTTGCTGTAGGTTTAAAAGGTGCTCCAGATCTAAAAGCTGCACAAGCGGTTGCTGATCATCTAGGTACAGTTCACCACGAAATTAACTTTACCATTCAAGAAGGTATTGATGCTATTCGTGACGTAATTTATTTCATTGAAACTTATGATGTCACCACAATCCGTGCTTCAACACCAATGTATTTAATGGCACGTAAAATCAAAGCAATGGGAATAAAAATGGTACTTTCTGGTGAAGGTGCTGATGAAGTGTTCGGCGGTTACCTCTATTTCCACAAAGCGCCAAATGCTAAAGAGTTCCATGAAGAAACCGTACGTAAATTAGCAGCACTACATATGTATGATTGTGCACGTGCGAATAAAGCAATGGCGGCTTGGGGCGTTGAAGCTCGAGTACCATTCCTTGATAAAAAATTCTTAGATGTCGCAATGCGCATTAATCCAAAAGATAAAATGTGTGGTAGCAATGGCAAAATGGAAAAACATATTGTCCGTGAAGCATTTGAGTCTTACTTACCTGCATCTGTTGTTTGGCGTCAAAAAGAACAATTCTCTGATGGTGTTGGTTATAGTTGGATTGATACATTAAAAGAAATTGCAGAAAGTAAAATTACTGATCAGCAATTAGAAAATGCAAAATTCCGCTTCCCATATAATACGCCAACTTCGAAAGAAGCTTATATGTATCGTGAAATTTTCAATGAACTATTTCCAGTTGAAAGTGCGGCTCATTGTGTACCAGGTGGTCCAACTGTTGCATGTTCAACTGCTAAAGCAATTGAATGGGATGAATCATTTAAGAACTTAAACGATCCATCTGGACGTGCGGCGGTTGGTGTTCATAACGACGCTTATAAAAAATAATTGGTTTTAGCGATAATTATTTGATATAAAAAAACGGGGAATATTCCCCGTTTTTTATTAACGATAGACCAAATTAAATTATTAATGCGCAGCGCCTTTAGGTGCACCAATCGGTAAAACCGTACGACCAAATTGCTCATTAATCACTTCTGCCATTGCTAGATAAACAGCACTTGCTCCACAAATAATGCCTTCAAAACCTGCAATATGAATAATGCCATGGTTACCTGAAATATTACCAATAGCTAATAAAGCAAATAAAACGGTTAAACTAGCAAAAACAAATTGTAATGCGCGGTTGCCTTTTAATGTACCAATAAACATAAAGCCAGTAAAAATTCCCCATAACGCAAGGAAAATACCAACAAAAGTGGCATCAGATGGCGCTGTCGCTGGTGAAGTTGGTAAATACCAAATACCCACTAACGCAATCCAAAAGAAACCATAAGAAGTAAATGCCGTTGTACCAAACGTATTACCTTTTCGAAATTCTAAAATACCAGCAATGACTTGCGCAAGGCCGCCATAAAAAATACCCATTGAGACAATTACTGTCATAGCAGGAAAAAATCCAGCATTATGAATATTCAATAAAATTGTTGTCATACCAAATCCCATTAAGCCAAGAGGGCCAGGATTTGCAAGTTTTGTTTGTTCCATAAGGATCCTATAAATTAAGTAAGATGATTAAAGAGCGGCAATAATAAGTGTAGAAAACGCCATAATCAAGGTTTTAGAAAAATAATTTTTTTGTACCCCCTTGATATTAATAATAACGTTCCCATTTATGTGAAAACAAAAAACATTTCTTTGTGAAGTAAGGGCTTGAAAATTAAAATTTAAGACTTATATACAAGAAATAAAATACAGGTTTTGAGGAGAAAAGATTATGGGTAAAATTATTGGTATTGATTTAGGTACAACAAATTCATGTGTTGCTGTAATGGACAATGGTCAAGCAAAAGTATTAGAAAACGCTGAAGGCGATCGTACAACCCCTTCTATTATTGCTTATACACAAGATGGAGAAATCTTAGTTGGTCAACCAGCAAAACGTCAAGCAGTAACCAATCCACAAAATACACTATTTGCAATTAAACGTTTAATTGGTCGTCGTTTTGAAGATGCCGAAGTACAACGTGACGTTAGCATCATGCCATATAAGATCGTAAAAGCTGACAATGGCGACGCATGGGTTGATGTTAAAGGTCAAAAAATTGCACCGCCACAAATTTCTGCTGAAGTATTGAAAAAAATGAAAAAAACAGCAGAAGATTATCTTGGTGAAGCAGTAACTGAAGCGGTTATTACTGTTCCTGCTTATTTTAACGATGCACAACGTCAAGCAACTAAAGATGCTGGTCGTATTGCAGGACTTGATGTAAAACGTATCATCAACGAACCAACAGCCGCAGCGCTTGCTTATGGTTTAGATAAAGATGTAGGTAACCGAACTATTGCGGTTTATGACCTTGGTGGTGGTACATTTGATATATCTATTATCGAAATTGACGATGTTGATGGCGAAAAAACCTTTGAAGTATTAGCAACAAATGGTGATACTCACTTAGGTGGTGAAGATTTTGACTCACGCTTAATCAATTATTTAGTTGACGAATTTAAACGTGAACAAAACTTCGATCTAAAAAATGATCCGCTAGCAATGCAACGATTAAAAGAAGCGGCAGAAAAAGCGAAAATTGAATTATCATCAGCGCAACAAACTGATATTAATTTACCTTATATCACTGCTGATGCAAGTGGTCCAAAACATTTAAATATTAAAGTGACTCGCGCTAAATTAGAATCATTAGTAGAAGATTTAGTTAAACGTTCAATGGATCCTGTAAAAACTGCATTACAAGATGCAGGTCTTTCTGTTTCTGACATTAAAGACGTTATTCTTGTTGGTGGGCAAACTCGTATGCCAATGGTTCAAAAAGCGGTTGCTGACTTCTTTGGTAAAGAGCCACGTAAAGATGTAAACCCTGACGAAGCGGTTGCTGTTGGTGCGGCTGTTCAAGGTGGTGTACTTGGTGGTGATGTTAAAGATGTTTTATTACTTGATGTAACTCCATTGTCTTTAGGTATTGAGACTATGGGTGGTGTAATGACAACTTTAATTGAAAAGAACACAACTATTCCAACAAAACATAGTCAAGTGTTCTCAACAGCTGAAGATAATCAATCAGCAGTAACCATTCATGTATTACAAGGCGAACGTAAACGTGCGGGTGATAACAAATCATTAGGTCAATTCAACCTAGACGGTATTCAACCTGCACCTCGTGGTATGCCACAAATTGAAGTTACTTTTGATATTGATGCTGACGGTATTTTACATGTATCAGCTAAAGACAAAAATACTGGACGTGAACAAAAAATTACGATTAAAGCCTCTTCAGGATTAAGTGAAGAAGAGATTCAAAAAATGGTAAACGACGCAGAAGCAAATGCCGATGCAGACCGTAAATTTGAAGAACTAGCTCAAACTCGTAACCAAGCAGATCATCTAGTTCATTCAACACGTAAACAAGTGACTGAAGCAGGTGATCAGTTATCAGCTGATGATAAAAAAGCAATTGAAGATGCTGTAAGTGCTTTAGAAGTTGCCGCTCGTGGCGAAGATAAAGCAGAAATTGAAGCGAAAATTACTGCATTAATGGAAGCTTCTAAAAAATTGCTTGAATTAGCACAACAACAAGCTCAAGCAGCTCAAGGTGCGGAATCAAATAGCGGAAGCTCTACTGCGCAAGATGATGTTGTTGATGCAGACTTCAAAGAAGTTGATGATAATAAAAAATAATCATTAGTTACTATGTTTTTTAATGAGTTATTCCAACAAGTTTTAAACATGTAATACATTAAACGGGCGAGAGGTAACTCAAGCCCGTTTAGTTGTTTATGAAAACAGATAAAAATAAAGGTTAATTATGGCGAAGAAAGATTATTATGAAACATTGGGCGTTAGTAAAAGTGCCAGTGAAAGTGAGATAAAAAAAGCCTATAAACGCCTAGCCATGAAATATCATCCTGATAAAAATCAGGATAACAAAGCTGAAGCTGAAGAAAAATTCAAAGAAGTTAAAGAAGCTTACGAAGTCCTAACCGATCCGCAAAAAAAGGCGGCTTATGATCAATATGGCCATGCTGCTTTTGAACAAGGTCAAGGCGGCGGTGCAGGAGGATTCGGAGGCTTTGGTGGATTTGGCGGCGGAGCTTTTGACGATATATTCAGTGATTTCTTTGGTGGTGGTCGAGGTCGTGGACAAACTGCATCTCGCGGCAATGACTTACAATACAATATCACACTAACATTAGAAGAAGCTGCTGCAGGTGTTAGTAAAGAAATTAAAGTCCCAACATGGGTAAGCTGTGATACTTGCCATGGACAAGGAACAGAAAAGCCTTCTGATGTGGTAACGTGTAACACATGTCATGGTGCTGGTGTTGTACAAATGCGCCAAGGCTTTTTTGCTGTGCAGCAAGAGTGCCCAACTTGTCATGGTCGTGGTAAAGTAGTTAAAAATCCATGTAAAAAATGTCACGGTGAAGGCCGAGTACAAAAAACAAAAACATTATCTGTTACTATTCCTGCTGGTGTTGATACAGGAAATCGTATCCGACTTTCTGGTGAAGGTGAAGCTGGATTAAATGGTGCGCCATCTGGTGATTTAT
Organism: Gilliamella sp. Occ4-3; assembly: GCF_001690675.1. NCBI lineage: Bacteria > Pseudomonadati > Pseudomonadota > Gammaproteobacteria > Orbales > Orbaceae > Gilliamella > Gilliamella sp. Occ4-3. The sequence goes on along the minus strand of NZ_LZHR01000092.1, from coordinate 1,525 downwards.
ACGTACAAGTGCAAGTTAAATCACATGCTATTTTTGAACGAGACGGTACAAACTTACATTGTGAAATTCCAATTAATATTGTATTAGCATCACTTGGTGGCGAAGTTGAAGTGCCAACACTTAATGGCAAGGTCAGCTTAACAATTCCTGCTGAAACACAAACAGGAAAAATGTTCCGACTACGAGGTAAAGGCATAAAATCGTTGCGTGGTAATGCTGTCGGTGATCTTTACTGCCATGTTGTAGTTGAAACACCAGTTAATTTAACCAGTAAACAAAAAGAGTTACTAAAAGAGTTAGGTGAAAGCTTTAAAGCTGATAAAAACTCTAAACACAGTCCCAAAGAAAAAAGCTTCTTTGACAAAGTGAAAAAGTTTTTTGGTTAATTTGATATAGTAAAAGCACGATTGAACAGTAAAATCACTTGTTCAATCGTGTTTTAGCCAACATTAACACCTCTACACCCATCCCTATTTATTCACAAAAACAAAAAACTTTTAGGTAAAAATTAGTTAATGCAGGTATTAGCTTTATTAAAGTTTTTGGTGTTTTTTAGCCAAATTAACCGTTTATGCAACTATTTCGTTTTTACTGCGATCCTGTTTTTTGCTTGCGATATTTTTCGGTCAAAATTGCGACATAAAACTTACCGTCAGTTTCTCGGGATAGATGTAAAGCGTATGGTTTATAGCTCCATATTTTATCCCCTACTATGTTTTTATATTCTTCTTTACCATATTTTTGGGTTAATTCTTTATAAACTTTCTGCTCTATTTCTGCTGTGTATGTCATTTTTTTATAAACATTGAACACAACTAATTTAGTAGGGTTACGCTCTAAGTCATCTTCAAGTCTAATTGTTAATTTTTCGTCTTGATTGTTGGCATTTAAAGTTATTTCATAGCTTTTGATTGTGCCTTCGACTATCGATTTTTTGCCTATTTTTGATGGCGGTAATCGCATTTTCATTTCACTAATTTTTATGTCATTTTCAGAAAGGTGATATTTGTTTTTGAGTAATTCAACCAGTTCCAGTTCGGTTATTCCAAGCTTAACCCCTGCAAGTTCAAGATTTTCCGCCTGCTGTTTTGTTAAACCATCAGCCCAACAGATTGGGATACAAAATAACAAAGTGAATAATAAAAAGTATTTTTTTAACATTGTTTAGTTTGAATAGTATAATGAATTATGAAGTTATCATTTTATTTTAATAAAATAATAAATTAGAAGCTAGCAAGTGAAAAAATAAGTATGGTGCAAAAAGTAAGCAAAATAAATTCCTCAATCAAACTGATTATTTATACAAAAGAAATACTCAAGGAAGATTATTTTATCATAATATTGGCATTAGAATGCGCCGATAACGAAGCGAGGATAAGCTGACAAATATAAAAATCTTTCAATATGTTAAAATATTCTTCAGAAGCTTAATTTGCTATAACTCATCCTCGCCAAAAAATTTCTTCAAAAAAATAGTTAGAGCTTTAACAAACAGCAATGCTCTCACTGATTTAAAAAATCAGCT
>NZ_LZHR01000091.1:0-1087 GCF_001690675.1 Gilliamella sp. Occ4-3 | reverse complement strand
AAATAAATTTAAAAAAGAAAATAAATAACTATTAGCAATTAAATGAGTATTTTTAAACACACCCAAACAGTGACTAAAAACAATCATTATAATTGCAACACCACGTAATACATGTATAGAATGAATTTTTTGCGGTTTATCTGTTACCATTTTAGATACTGTAAATAATGAAATAAACTAGCGTACATTATCACATTTCTATATAACTGAAACTACAATTTACAAAAATAAATATCTAAACAAATAAAAAATAAAATATCATTTAAAATTAATTAATTATAAACATCTTTCTGAATTGACCCTGTAAACGAATTTGTGAATTTACCTATTTTCGAACCACTCTAATGAGTAAAAATAAGTTAAATATAAAATGGATGAATAAAAAGTAAGACAAATGGCAGCCGAGCTAGCTAAAAACATAAAAGCGTAGGAAGATTTAGGTAAATTAACTAGTTTTATGAACAAACTAGTGATTGATACCGCATTAAATGAAAAAATAACCACGCATCTAGGTCATGAAAAACACCAGAAAAACGAAGAAGCAACACATGTAACGGTTATAGCACAAAAACCGTTATACAAGTGATGATGGCGAGTTAGAGCTCACCATTTCACGATTATGCTCTTATCTTCTTTTTTGTTCCACTTTCATTTAAAATCGATTAATCTGTTTATTTTTACATAATCACCAATACAACTCCAACTTGTTTAATTGCTACTTCCAACCCTTTATCCCTCATATTTTTTGCTACCTCCGTGATTTTAACAACTACATAACTAGAATTAGATGTATAACTATCGCTGTTAATTTAAAGATAGCAATTCAATCATAATTTGAAGATTTAAAAATTTGTTAAAAACTTTCAGGTAACTATGTGTTTCAGTATAAAAATACAGCTTATAACAGATAAATTGGGAAATTTGCAATATTATCATTTAGTAATTTGATTAAATTAAATGGATAAGATTGATGATTTTTATAAAAATTTAAAAATAATTTATATTAAAAATCATTGCGTTACTTTTTTTATCATTAAATATTAAAAAATATATGAAATTAAATTGAACTTTTCCCCATTTAGTCTGT
>NZ_LZHR01000090.1:0-2479 GCF_001690675.1 Gilliamella sp. Occ4-3 | reverse complement strand
TTATTTTAACTTTATATTTATTTTTTATGTAATTTATGTTATCTTTTTGACCAATTTTAAATCAAATGATAAGGGTAACATATTAATGAAAATGACTTTTCGACCAACTGATTGTTGGCGATGGTATTTTGATAGCGAATACGATAGTTTAATGCTTGAAGTTTCATCTGAAATGTTATTTCGTTCTTGTTATCCAAGTAAAATGTTAGTTCCTGATGTTTTTGGCGAATTTCCATTTTCTGTTAGTGACGCAACGTCTTATTATCAATTTTATAATAGTTGTCAGTTACTTAATTTGACAGATTCACAAAAGATTGAACTAGCTATTAACGCTATTGTTGCAGCTAATTTTTTAAAGCCTCAAATGCCTAAAAGTTGGTATTTTTCACAACAACCAATGTTATACAAGCCCAAAATAGCTGATATTGTTGAGGTAATTTTACAAGAAGATGGACAAAAGGTTTGTTTAATGGTCGTTGAAGCGGGGGAAAATGCATCTCTTTGTATTATTGCACAAGCTTCATTTGTGGCAATGAATAAAACGTTTGTGTTTTCTGAAGCAATTAAAGTAATGAATGATAGATTAATATCTGTAGAGAAAAAATTTACTGAACAAAAGCTGACTTCAGATAATTTTGAATTTAAGGCTATTTCTTAAGTAATTTAATTGTAATATCTCCTTTAGGCACACAACTACAGGCTAAAATTTTATTATTTCGCCTAATAGCAGCTTGTGTTAATGCCTCTACTTCACCTTGTTTTAATTCAACTAGACAACGTCCACAAATACCTGCACGGCAAGAATAAGGTAATGCTATTTTATGTTGTTCTAACTGCTCTAAAATAGTTTGCTTATTATTACCTTTAATTATTTGATTTTCAAAATTTATTGTACAAACTTTTGCTTCAGTTTTTATTTCTGTTGGAAAGGTTTTAATATAATTTTTAGCTGGTTGCCGTTCCAATACTTCAATTTTATCGTGAACTGAAATTGTTCCATGATTTCGGGCTATCATATTCATACCAAAATCAATTTCACCTTGCTTATCGGCTCTAAAGTAACGTAAGGTTTTAATTGGTTCATTATCAGCTAAGAATGTTGCAGATTTTATGTTCATTGTCGTTATAACACAGCGGCTACAAGGTTTAACAATATCAAAAATCACATTGCCAATTTTTATTGTTTTCCAGCCATCCTCCGCAAAAGGAAGTGCTCCTTGGATAATAATATTTCCACGAAATTGTCTAATATCTAGTTTTTCAGGGCATTGCTGTTGTAAATAATCAAATGAAGCTTTATTTAATAACAAATAAGGATAACCATCAGCAAAACTAACAGGAATATCAGGATAGCGTTTAGTTCGACGAGTTAATTGTTGACCAACCCATCTTAATTGTACATCTTTATGCAAAATTTGACTGAAAAATTGATTGACTCTTATAGGAGCTATTAGTGATGTAAAATGATTACCCCAAATTTCAGTAGGCTCGTAATTCAACGAAAACTCATCAAGATTAAATATTATTATTTCAGTTGGAGATAGTGAAATATGTACTTCGTTTTTTACTATGGATGTTTTGAATTTCAGGAGCTCAGGGTGTTGTCTTGCCGTGATAAAAGTGCCATCGGGTTCACTAAGCATCAATATGCGGTCATGCTCAAAGCCTCCATCAACTGTATTTGCCTTTGTTAATTGTATCCCTTGCATTGATTTGATTGGGTAGATGTATAGTTGATTGACGAAAATCATAATATCTTACATAGATTACAAATGTTTTGATAATTATATACTTAATTACCCATATCTTATAGTTTTTAGATTTAACAAATAGAATGAATAAGTTAAGGCATATTAGCATAACTCGCTATAGCTTATTTCAGTAATATAATATAGTACTTTGCCATTAGGGGTGATAACGGCTATTTCATCATCAACTTTATGACCTATTAATGCTTTTGCTACAGGGCTATTAATTGATATCCAATTTTTTTTAGGATCAAATTCATCGCTACCAACAATACGGTAAATATGTAAATTACCAGATTCATCTTCCAATTTTACCCATGCGCCAAAAAATACTCTACCTTCTTGTCTTGGGTGTGGTTCGACAATTGTTAACGTTTCTAGTCGCTTGGTAAGAAAACGTATACGCCGATCAATTTCACGTAATCTTCGTTTTCCATAAATATATTCTGCATTCTCACTACGATCTCCGAGGGCTGCTGCATCTGATACAGCTTGTGTAACGCGAGGTCTTTCTTCTTTCCATAAATATTTCAATTCACCATTAAGGTTCAAATAACCTTCTCTTGTTATATAATTATTCTTTCGCATATTTTCATTCCCTATAGTAATCTTTATTTTTCGAGTAAAAACTCGATATTTCTTTGTTAAAATATATGATTCGAATAAAAACTCGACATTTATTTAATAAAATTTATTCTATTTTTTAATATTTATCAAAATAACGTTAAATA
>NZ_LZHR01000089.1:0-700 GCF_001690675.1 Gilliamella sp. Occ4-3 | reverse complement strand
CTTATTTTTTATCCAGTTTGGCACGTTTTCCATATGGTAATAAAAATAAATCATGCGCATTCCTTGCAACTGATCATCAACCTCATCAATTTTATCAACTACAATTCGACCAAAGCAGAAATTTGTGCCGCCCCACCATGTTTTATCAAGATATTTACGCCCTTCATCCGTTAAATTATAGCGGTATAGTGGCTTGTCGCCATCGTGACCGACTAGCTCTTCAGTAAATAATCCCTCTTTGGCATAGAGTGCTAATCGTTCATTTAATTTATTATTAATATAAATAGGATCGCGATAGTGCATATCTTTATGATACCCTGGCATATATTTAATAGTATAGGGGTACATATCCTGATAAATCTTGCCCATCCGAAGGCAAACCGCTCTATTACCGGTAGGGTTAATACGATCATTTTCTTCCTGTATGCGGTCTTTATACAGGTAATTATTACAATTTTTTAGTAAAAATATAATCAGTGAGATACTGATGAGTAATGCAATGATGGTTAGTTTTTTTGTCATGATTATTGCCTATTAATAACCCCATGATTTACGTTTATAAAACATAGTGGCCACTTTTACCGGCCGTCAAACGTAGCTCACCATCAGGCCCAAAACTGTAATAATGTATAGCCCTCGGGCTCCCCCCTAATACGGCTTTCCCTAAACCGCCATAACCTTTATACAGACTATAAATATC